>JALONE010000136.1 GCA_025455125.1 Bacteroidota bacterium | reverse complement strand
TCGGCAAGATCGTCGTCGGAAGCGACGGCAAGTTAGGGAGTTGGCAATACGCAGGTGATTTCCAGTGATCGGATGTCCAGGACGGTCCTTTAATCAGAGGCGGAATCATCGACACGGTGATTCCGCTTTTTGTTGCTGTTGAGTTTTTCTACATCGGGCCAGATAAAATCTCGCCGACTCTTGTGGTTCCCCCTTTTGAGGCTTACATTCGGGAAAGCCCAACCAGCGCACGGAGAGACACATGCTTCTTCACCACATGTTCATACACGCCGCCAAGAAATATGAGGAGAAATTGGCGATCATTGACCGTACGCTCGACCGGAAGGTCACTTACGGCAAGGCGCTGATCGCGACCCTCATCCTCTCGGACAAGTTCAAGAAGTACGATCCCGGCTTCATTGGCGTGATGTTGCCGAACTCCGCCGGAAGCGTCTTGACCATCCTTGGCGCGCTGATGAGCGGGCGGACGCCGGTCATGATCAACTACTCGACCGGTGCGTCGCAGAACTGTGAGTTCGCGCAGAAGAAATGCGATTTTCAGACGATCATCACATCGCGCGCTCTTCTGGACAAGATCAACGCGAGGAAGGTCGACGGCATGGTCTTCCTCGAGGACATCATGAAGAGCATCGGTCTGTTGGACAAGATCAAGGCTGCGCTGACGGCGAAGCTTCCGATCGATCGGCTCCTCCAACGGGTCCATAACGGACCAGAAGACGACAATGCCGTCATCCTCTTCACGAGCGGGAGCGAGAAGGAGCCGAAGGCCGTCCAACTCACCCATGCGAACATCTGGGCGAACCTGGAGGGCATGTCGGATATCTTCCAATTCTATCATGAGGATATTTTCCTCTCGACTCTGCCGGTCTTCCATGTCTTCGGTTTGACGGTTCACCTCTGGCTTCCTATCTCATACGGCATGACGTTTGTCACGTATGCCAATCCCCTCGACTTCAAAGTCATCTGCAGTATTGTAAGAGAAGAGAAGTGCACATTCCTTGTCGGAACGCCCATCTTCTTGTGGGGATATCTGCAGAAATCCGAGCGAGGAGACTTTGAGACCGTTCGCATTGCGCTCACCGGCGCGGACAAGTGCCCCGAGTCACTACGCCAAGCGTTCATCGAGAAGCACGGTATCACATTGCTCGAAGGCTATGGCACAACCGAAACGAGTCCGGTCATTTCTGTGAACACGCCGGACTTCAACAAGCCCGGCAGCGTCGGTCGCACACTGAAGAATGTGACCGTGCGTGTCGAGAACTACGAAACCGGGGAAGCGTGCGCAACGGGGGAGATCGGCAAGATTCTCGTCAAAGGTCCCAACGTGATGAAGGGGTACTTCGACGATTTTGAACAGACGTCGCTGAGTATCCGCCACGGCTACTACGACACGGGGGATATGGGATACATGGACGAGGACGGATACATCTGGCATGTCGGACGCCTGCGTCGATTCGTCAAGGTCGGCGGTGAGATGGTCTCTCTCATTCGTGTCGAAGATACGCTGGAGCGGTTCCTGCCCAAAGGGGTTGCTTGTTGCGTGGTCGAAGTCCCGGACGCGGTGCGCGGTTCCCGGATCGTGGCGGCCGTGACGCATCAGATCGACGAGAAGGCGACGCTCAAGCAGATGGCTGAGCATCTGCCGAACATCGCGATGCCGAAGCAGTTCGTGGTTCTCGACGAGTTCCCCCGCATGGGAAGCGGCAAGATCGACTTCCGCAAGATCACCGATTTGGTACGGGATGCTGCCCATCTGCGCAAGTAGATAATGGGTAGTCCCATGGAAGGCAGCACCATGCTGCTGCATCACCAGTTCATACGGATGGCGCGTAGACACCGGTCTCGCATGGCGATCGTGGACCGCGTGACCAACCGTCGTCTCACGTACGGCCGAGCCCTCGTCGCATCTCTGCTTCTGTCTGAACGGATGCGATCGTTCGACGAGGGGTTTGTCGGCATCATGCTACCCAATTCGGCTCCCTCCATCCTGGCGATCGTCGCGACGCTCCTTAGCGGTCGTATCCCCGTCCTCATCAACTTTTCCACCGGCGCCGCGCAGAATGTTCAGTACGCCCAGCAGAAATGCGGGTTCCGAACCGTCCTCACAGCGCGGGTACTCCTCGAGAAGCTCAAATGTCCCGCCATGCCAGGGATGGTGTTCATGGAAGACGTGGCGCAATCTGTTTCCTTCGTGAGCAAACTCCGCGGAGCGCTCCGCGCATCCCGTTCCGCTGAGCACTTGCTCGACCGGGTTGCGGGGGGAATGCCCGATGACACGGCGGTGATGCTCTTCACCAGCGGCAGCGAGAGCGAGCCGAAGGCCGTTCCGCTGTCCCACAATAACATCGTCGCCAACATCCGGGGAGTCTCTCAGTATTGGCCATATTCGGAGCAGGACATCGTCCTCGCGAATCTTCCGTATTTCCATGTCTTCGGCCTCACGCTGAACCTCTGGCTGCCGCTGTATTACGGGATGACGATCGTGCCGTTCGCGAATCCGCTCGATTTCAAAGGAGTGTGTGAGGCGGTGCGGGAAGAACGCGTTGTGTACGTCGGAGGGACCCCGTCCTTTCTCTCCGGGTACCTCGAAGCGTCGCAACCGGGGGATTTCTCATCCGTGCGTATGGTGCTGACCGGAGGCGATAAATGTCCCGAGATGCTACGGCAGGGCTACCGGCGCAAACACAACCTCGAACTCCACGAAGGCTATGGCACGACGGAAACAAGTCCGATTATCTCTGTGAACGTTCCGGGAGCATCCAAACCAGGAAGCGGCGGTCGACCGCTCCCGAATGTCGCCGTTCGCATTGAGGACTTCGATACGGGCGATGACTGCCCCGTGGGGAAGACCGGCAAGATCCTCGTGTCAGGACCATGCGTGATGTCGGGATATTTCGACGATCTGGAGCAGACGTCGCTGAGCCTGCGTAAGGGGTGGTACGACACAGGGGACATGGGATGGATGGATGAGGAGGGCTATCTTTGGTTGGCGGGGCGGCTCAAGCGCTTCGTGAAGATCCACGGGGAAATGGTTTCCTTGGTCCGCGTGGAGGATGTGTTGCGCAAATGTCTTCCCGAAGATGTGGCATGCTGCGTCGTTGAACTCCCGGATGCTCTGCGCGGAGCACAGATCATCGCTGCGGTCACTCATCCGGTCGATGAGCGGGCGGTCCTTCAGGCCATGGCGAAGGAATTGACGAATCTCCAGCTTCCCCGCCGGTTCGTTATTGTTCAGGCGCTTGATAGATTGGGAAGCGGGAAGGTCGATATCCGTGCCGTGACGAATAGGGTGCGGGCCGTGCTCGTCGGGGAGTCTTCTTGACTGAAACTGCGAAAAGCGGTATCATTCAATGATGTATGAACAGATCGGACCAAACGTATGGCTGAGTTCAAGATAGACGGTATCACCCTCTCCGGCAAAACGATTTCCGGTGTCATCAACGCCGAAAACAAGAAGCAAGCCCAGACGAAGGCGGAGGAGATGGGCCGCGACAAGCGGTTCAAGGTGACCGGAGTATCCGAGCGTGTGACCTTCCTCTATCGCGTCAAGAAGGGGAGCGATAAGCCGATCGATGGCGAGCAGAAGGCGTTCAATGCAGAAGAAGTACGCGTCGCCCTCGAGAAGATGGGATATCAGGTGGAGTACGTCCGGAAGCGCCTCTTCGGGAACAAGGCAAAACCAGCGCCTGCGGTGGACGTCATCGCATTCGTGCGTGTCAGTACCGATCTGATGCGTCAGAAACTTCCGTTCAACGAGGTCATGCAGTTGTTGATCGACGATATCCCGAATCCGACGTTGCGGGAGGCCGTCAAGGAGATCAACACGGAACTGAAGCAAGGAAGGGACAGCGAGAAGGTCTTCCAGAAGCAGACGACGGTCTTCGGCAAGTTCGCGGCGAATATGCTTGGACTGGCCTCGAAGAGCGGCAACATGGTCGAGATCTACGAGAGCACCGCGAAGTTTCTGGAGCGCAATGCCGAATTCAAGCGGAACATGAAGAGCGCGCTCATTACGCCGCTGGTGACGCTCTTCGTTCTCTTTCTGACCGTGCTCTTCTACGTCGCTTACATCTTCCCGAAGACTGCGGAAATGTTCGTCAAGTTCAAGATCAAACTCCCTCCGATGACAGCCGCAACCTTGAAGATGAGCGATTGGCTCGTCGATAATGCGCTCTTGCTTACGATTCTCTTCACCATTCCAGCGGTCTTCTTGGTCCGATTCTTCAAGACGGAGCGTGGCCGGTTCCTACTCGACAGGTACATCATTCATATCCCTGTGGTCGGCTCATTGATGCACAAGACGGCGATCGAGATCTTCTGCCGCGTCTTCTATGCGCTCTACAGCGGCTCGGGTGAGAACATCGACGTCATCCGAATGGCCGCGGAGGCATGCGGGAATAAATACATGGAGCATCAGATCAAGACCATCGCGGTTCCTATGATGCTCGAGCGGGGGAAAGGGCTCACCGAGGCGTTTGAAGCGACGGGGGTCTTCCCGAAGACGGCGATCTCGCGGTTCAATTCGGGGGCGGAGACCGGAACGGTCAAGAATACGGCGATCCAGCTTGCGGATTACTACGAAAAGGATACAAGTTACCGAATGAAGAATGCGATCGAGGCGATCCAGCTTGCCGTGTCGATGATCATCATGCTGGTGCTGACGGCGTTGACGCTGGTTTCGTCCGAAACGGCGATGGTCAAACCGGAATCGCCCCGGATGTTGCTGCCATTGCCGTGGTTCTAGAACGTGCATCGTGGGGTTCCTGCACGAAGGGAGTGAGATATGCCTGAAATCGAC
>JALONE010000135.1 GCA_025455125.1 Bacteroidota bacterium | reverse complement strand
CCGCACCCGCTCTTCTTCAATCCCGTGACCGAAGCCGCTGTTCGCGAGAGCGCCGCCGGTCCCACGTACCGCTCGCTTGAGGAGCATCATGAACAGGTGTGGCGGTCGCGCGCGGATGTTGCCAACGAATACCTCGCCGCGCGTCACGCGAATGACAGCAAGGCGATCGCCGAGACACGCGCGTCATTGATCGAACACCAGGCGGAACACGAACAGATCCGAGCACGGGCGGGGGAATTGATCGCCGAATCCGATCCGCGCGCCGACCGGAGCGACACGAATTACATTTTCCTGACATTCGTGATGACCTATCTGCCGGCGGGGCTCATCGGACTGATCATTGCGTGCATCTTCGCCGCATCGATGTCGTCCTCCTCCGGCGAGCTGAGCGCCTTGGCGACCATCTCGGTCATCGACATCTACAGGCGATTCGGTGGTTCAGTCGATGAGCGCCGGTCTCTGTTCATCTCGCGGGCAATGATGGCTTTTTGGGGAATGTATGGGATCGCGTTTGCCCAATATGCCGCGCGGCTGGGCTCGCTCGTCGAAGCGGTCAACATTCTCGGCTCGTTGTTCTACGGGACGATGCTCGGGATTTTTTTGTTGGGATTCTATCTTCCGCGCATCGGCGGGAGGGCGGCGTTCATCGGAGCGGTCGCCGGAGAGGCGGTCGTTGTGGCAAGCTTCGTGTGGACAGACATTGCGTGGTTGTGGTACAACGTTGTCGGGTGTGTGGTCGTCGTCGCGGTCGCGGTGCTGGTCCAGGCGGTGACCGGTCGCGGGGGATTGCGGGGAAATGCAGGAAAGATGAAGGTTCCCTTCAACGCGGACTGAGCGGCGAAGAAGGGAACCTGATGTAACCTACGGAAGGATGGCTCCCTCTCTTACTTCTTCCATCCTTCGATCAGCTTTTCCAACCCCGCGGTATTCGCTTTCGCATCCCGAGCCTTTGCCACCTGCATTGCCTCTTCAGCGACCGCGATCGCTTCCTTCTTCTTCCCCTCCTTCGCAAGCAATTCCGCCTTCGTTTGCAGATTGCGGGCGTTCTTGTCCAACGCGATGGAACGGTCCGCCCACGCCATCGCTTCTGTCGGATAGACGCTGTTGTCGAGCGCAAACCGCGCGGCCGAGTTAAGCAATTGCCACGTCCCCATCGATGCCTGCAACTTCGCCAATGTGTTGAACTCCACGACGAAGCTGATCCGGACCTTCTCCCAGGCCAGGACAACTCGGGCGGACGTGGGAGTCAGATCCGTAAAGCTGAACGACATCCATTCCTCGTGTGGACCCGCCTGCGGCATCACCGAAAAGCGCAGCGTGTCGAACGCCGCTTCGTAGATCGATCCCCAGTTCTTGACGTCGGTGTTGAAGACAATACCCCATTCTCCTTCCTTCACGGGAAGCACGACGAAGCGGTACGATCCCGGTGCGAGCTTCTTCCCTGCGATCGTCACTTCATCGCCAAAGGTGAAGACGGTCGGCTCGTTCGCTCCGGCCCGCCAAGGCTCCCCAAACTTCACGACGTCCCCAAAGACCGCCCGTCCTTTGACTCCGGGCCGGTGATACGCGATCGAGACCTCGCTCAAACCCACGATCTGCGAGACCTTTGCAGCCTGACTCAGCCGGGGAACACGGAGTGGAGCTTGTGCAAGTAGAGACTCTGCACCGAAAAGCACTAAGGCGACGGCAAGAACTATGAACGTTCTCATATTGATATCCTCCTGAGGGTTGTGAGAGACGCGAATGGACTATTGTGGAACACCGCACCGCGGAGGAAGATTCCCTCGCGGACAGTGTAGTTCAGTCTGCGGGGAACCCGGAGGGAAGCACGACGATGCTGGAGTCGACGGTCATTGCCCCAACAAGACCAAGACCGCCGCTGACGTTGGAGAAGTCCGGAAGGTCCATGCGGATCGAGTACAGATCTCGGAATCCATTCGCAATACTATGATACATGTAGGTGTTTCCGTCCACCCGAATGAGCAGGAAGCGCGACGCACGGAACCGAATGTCTGTTTTGTGCTTCGCCTGCAAGTCGCGCACGATTCGCATGTACGCATTCAGGGAGAAGATCTCGGCGATCGTCGTCTGATTTCCTGTCAACTCCCAGGCGATGCGCTTGAGTTCCGGATACGTGGCCACGGTATCGCCACCGCCGCTGGAGGAGTACTCCAGGGGAATCTCGGTCCGATACGTGCGACCAGATTGTGATACCAACTGGTATTCGAGATACCAGAGAAAGAGATATCCGCCGGTCGTCCTGTCGACCCACGCCCGGACACTGAGAACCTCCTGTGGAAAACGAAGCGGAGATTGTACGGATGTGGGGCTTCCCACCAGCACGATTGCGGAAGAAGGCATCTGAGCCACCGCGGACACGGTACCGCGGGAGGGGGATTCGACACGAACGGTGTACTGCGCCCCAGGAGTCGGAGAGAACGGGGACAACACGTGCATCGTGAGGGCACTCTCGTAGCGGGTCGTGTCGGTTCGAGGGATGAGCGTATCCCGGGCAACGATCGTCATCGTCCCGTCTGTAATGGAGACCACGGCATCCGTGATCGGGACCTCGCTGCGATGCTCCATCGGGTCGAGTCCGGGGGGATCGTACGTTGATGCCACGCGGATCAATTGGCTGCTTGCATCCGTCTGCAGAATCCCATAAACGACGATGCGTTCATCGTACGGCCCCTTGATGCTGACGCTGTCGTCGCATCCGCTCACGGACAACAGCATCATGACGCAGAAGATCAGAAGGTGCTTGCCGTCGGTCATCAGAACACCGCCGTAAGGGAAAACGTCGGGAAGAAGGGAAGCATGGTCTCCGTCCGTCCCGTCGTGCGTTCAATGTACAGGATGTTGTCCCGGTCGTACGCATTGACCACACTCACGCCGAACAGAGCCTCGATGGGCCCCACCTCGAACCGATACGAGACCGAGCAATCAAGCCGATGATACGAGGGAAGCCGCGCGGTATTCTTCGCTCCCAGTCGCGTGTATGGTGTCCCCGTTTCGAAGATATTCCTGTCCCGCATGAAGTCCGTCATCGGGAGCCGGTCATAGTATCCGACCGTCTGCGTGAACGGGAATCCGCTGCCATATTCCCATCGGACGCTCGCTTCAATATCGCTCACCGGACGCACCGACAGCAGAACATTCACCGTGTGCCGTCGGTCATGCCGGGCCGGATAGCTTATTCCGCCGTTGTTCAGAATGGTCTTGCCGTTGGTGTACGCAACGTAGCCGTCCAGCCACGGAACCCCGTAGCGAAGCAGCACTTCGACGCCGTACGACTCCCCCGTCCCCCCCACATAGTCGGGGTCGTTCGCATCCACCTTGTCCCGGTTGTACGTGAGAAGATGATCGTAGGTCTTGAAGTAGGATTGCACACTTGCCACGAACGAGGATACGATCGGAACGTCGATCCCGGCAACGTAGTGCTCCGAGGTTTCAGACCGAAGCGACATGGGCACCCGGATCCAGGCATCAAAGATGGCGATCACATCATCTTCATTGTTCACGGTCACCATATTCTGATTATAGCGGCCGTACGAGAGCTTCAAGCGTATGTCGTCCGTCAACACGGTGCTGACAGTGATGCGGGGTTGGAGAATCTCGAGTCCGGCAGATCGCTGGAAGACTGAGCCGAGGTCACCGTGGATGCCGGCGTCAATGGTCATCAGATCCATCACCGTCGTCTGATACCGTAGCCAGATCCACGTCTCGGCGAACGCGCTCTTGAGATGAACGGGCACTCCCAGACTGTTGATCAGCTTGTATTCGAGAGAGGGAAAGCCGAATTCGAATCCAAAATAGAATACGTCGCGCGATTCGGTGAAGAGCGAAAGATTCGTTCGCACACCGGTTTCAGAGACGATCGTCGATGTCGGTGACGTGCCCCCCATCCGCTCCCCATGGAAATGGTTTTCGTACGCGGCAACGTCCACGAACACCCGATCGTCGATCAAACCTGACCCAACGATCCCTACGGCACTCGACCGCCATCGGTATCCAACATCACCCGCCCTTGCCGCAAGCAGATCGTCACCGCTGAATAATCCCTCTATCCCGTACTTCGCCTGCGACGCATTGTCCACGCGTGAGACCTTGAAGAATCCGTCGTAGAACGAGAGCGGGGCTGGCTTGCGCAAAAAGCGGTTCATGTTGCCGGGAAAGAGGGACTTCCGGCCGCTCGCAAGCCAGCGAAAGGCTTCCCCACCGCGTCCTTCCAAGCGGAGTTTCCCCGAGATAAGGTTCAATGTTGCGCGGCCGGCGAGAGGAACATCCGCGCCATCGCGCGTCGTCATATTCACCACCGACGAGAGTCGTCCGCCGAATCCTGCGGGATAGGCCCCGGTGTAAACCTCGGTTGTTCTGAGCAGATCACCATCCAGAATGCTGAAGACACCGAACGCGTGATACGGATTATAGATCTTCATTCCGTCGAGCAGGATAAGGTTCTGATCTCCCCCCCCTCCCCGGACGTAGAAATGCGTGTTGACATCGCTGGTCGACAGTACCCCTGGCAAGACCTGGATAGCCCGAAAGAGATCATCTTGAGCCACCACAGGAACGATCCGGAGGTCGCGATTCTCAATGACGTGAACGCTCGAGCTGAGCTCGAGCAGATCCCTCCTTCCCTTCTCGACGACCAGCACTTCACTGAATTCAACCGGCGTTTGAGGCAGTGAGATGTTCGCGATCGTCACGGCACCCCGCCCGACCGACACCGTGACCGTCCTTTTCTGATAGCCGATGGAAGTGACCGCGATCTGGTGGAGTCCGGGGGGAAGGTTGGGGAGAAGGTAGAATCCGTT
>JALONE010000134.1 GCA_025455125.1 Bacteroidota bacterium | reverse complement strand
GCACGATGTCCTCACCGCCGTCGACACGCCTGAGATCGAAGAAGATCTTCGTGTCCAGGATGTTCTGCGGACTCGCCGTCGTCACCCAATCGGTGAAGTAGCTCTTCCAGACGGACATGGGCTGGCACCATGGTCGGTTCTTCGCCATGATGCCTCCCTTGCAGAAGCTGTATCCGACGGCATCCAGACCGTCGCAGACCCGCTCGCCCAATCTGAGGAAGTACGCTGCCGTCTCTTCCATGCGCTCCGGCGGCGGATCGGCGTAGACGATGGCATTGTCCTGATCGGTCAGAAGGGTCTGTTCCCGTCTGCCGTCGCTTCCCAGCACGATGAAGGCGAACGGGACCGGAACTGGACCCAGCTCCGCTTGAGCAAGCCTGATGAGGCGCTGCGTGATGGCTTGCGAGATCATCGTCGTGGTCTGTGTGATATCGGAGACGGCCGACCCTCCTCTGATCAGGAGCTGCGGCAGATGGAGCAGCCGCGTGTTGTAGTCCCTGATGTCACGAAGCGTTTCCAACGATTCGACCCGGTGAACGAACATCAGGAAGGAAGTGTAGAACCCCTTCTGGACCTCCCGTTCATGGACGACGCCGTCGGCCGCCGGCCCGGTCCCGGTGATCACCGCATGCGAAACGCTGTGATCGGCGAAGAACTGCATGACATCGGAGACGGTGCTGCTCGACGGCAGCGTCAGTACGGGTGATGTCATGACGGTGTGCAGCGGCGCCTCTAGCGGTTGTTGGCGGGCAAAGGCTCTCCGCCGTACATCCCGTTCCGTAAGGATCCCGACCACTTCTCCGGATCCGATGATCACCAGGACGGCGTCCTTCTGGTGCCGTTCCATCATCTGCAGCGCGCTCCCGATCGACGACGTGATCGGGCAGCTGGGGTAGGCTTCGATGAACGGTCGTACGGATTGACTGAGCATGGCCAAAGAAGCGCGAATGTCGGAGAGCAGGTGCTCCCGTTCGCGCTCGGCACGATGCTGGGCCGAGAGGTCGGTGAGTGTCCCCTCGAACGACACCGGTATCCCCTGCGGGTCACGCTGCGCGACGACAGAAAGAGCTGCAACGACCTTCGTGCCGTCAAGCCGCCGGATGGTCGCCGTCCGGCGGTGCACGACTCCATCGTTGTGCATGGTATCGAAGAATGACCGGCCTTCGGCCGCATCGTCGAAGAATTCCAGGAAGGTACAAGCAAAGAGACGATCCCGTTCGACGGCTCCCAGCATCGACTGCGCCGCCGGATTGAACTCGAGGAAGGCTCCCTCTCGATCGGGAGCGATGCGAAACACTCCGACGGAGAGCTTGTCCATCAATGCATACGGCTGTTCGTGTCCGCTCAGCCATGCATCGTCTGACCGCCGCTCGAGGCTGAGGTTCCTGATGCTGACGACAATGCCGTCCTTCTGGAGCAGGGAGATCGGCGACAGGGTGAGCAGGACGTCCAGGAGATCGCCTCTTCCGGTGCGGACCTTCGTTTCGATCCGCTCGCTCTTGAGGTCTTTACCGATCAACGGCGCGAATCCTGCAAAATCGAACAGCTGTGCCTTCGGGTGGGTCGGAAACAGGTCACGATATGGGATCTCGACCGCGTCGTCGTCGGAATACCCCAGCATCGTCGAGAGTGCCTTGTTCCGGAATATCTCGCCGTCTCCCATCACCATGATCAATCCCTCGGTCGAGGCCTCCACGAGTGTCCGGTACTTCTCCCGCGATTCGTGCAGGTTTTGCTCGGCCTGCACGCGACGGCGCTCCGTGCGATAATGCTGCATCGTGATGGTCATCAACAAGATGGCGGTCAAGATGCTGATCCCGATCGAGATCACGACGATCTGTCGTTCGAGCGACGCGATCTCGGCTTTGACGTCGTCAAGATAGATCCCCGTCCCGATGATCCAATTCCACGGCGTGAAGCCCTTGACGTACGAAAGCTTGGGAACGATGCGGGAGGAGTCGTCCTTCCATTGCCAGGTGTAGTCGACAAATCCCTCGCCGGAGGCCCTGACGATCTCGGCCATCTCGACGAAGAGCCTCTTCCCGTGTGAGTCCTCGAAGGTACGCAGGCTGGTCCCATTCAGGTCGCTCCGATACGGATGCATGATCATCGTTGGATCGGCGTCCGTGATCCAGAAGTAGTCCTTCCCTTCTTTTCCGTACCGAAGCCATTCGATCTGCCTGACGGCCGATCGCTTCGCCTCGTCCAGCGAGACCGCCCCTTGCGCCTCCAGGCTCTGCCAATGCTCCAGGATCTTCCAGGTCGATCGTGTCAGCTCGCGGATCATCTCGCGCTTTCGCTCGTAGATGATGTCCTCGAACCGCGGGATCAGAATGAAGAAGATCGAGACAATGAACAGCCCGATCGTGAGGAGCGTCGGGAGGAGCGTTCGGACGATGAACCGTGACCTAAACCCGATCAGCGTGTTCACGGCGTTGGTCCTTCAGAGGTATGATGTCGAGCGTCATCGTCTCGGTGTCAAGGACGAGGCATCCGTTGGCCCGAGACGTTCGTGCGATGCACGGCGCGACGATCCAGACCGGGTCGCCGGTCAATTGGATCGTCCCGAACGGATGAAGCGTGAAACGGTCTTCGTCTACGATCAAGCAGCCTTCCGGATGGCCGTGACCCGAGATGCCCATCCGGCAGCCGTGTTCTTCGAGGAACTGAAAATGCTTCCTCAGATGGAAAGGTTGTTCGGGGAAGAAGATCGTGGACCCGCTGAGATCGGGATAGCAGAAATGCGTGACCATGCAGGAATCGCTGCCGATCGAGAACGGTCGGAACTCTGGCAGGCTTCGAAGGTATTCGATTGAAGCAGGACTGAGCCGCGGCGGGATCTCATTGTCCTCATACAGCCAGATCCTGTTACGGGCCCGCTTGGCCCTGACGGCATAGTCCAGCCCGTACCAATTCTCGCCATAGTCGAATCCGGCGCGATGCTCCGGAGTCTTCCTGACGGCATACAGGTCATGATTACCGGCAACGGCCACGGGACATCGATCGCGGACCAGCGTCACGCACGATTCCGCGTCGCGGCTGTGGATATACTGATAGAAGGGGAGTGTGAATCCGACAATATCGCCCAGGCAGACGATCTGTTCGCATCTCTGGCGCTCGAGGATCTCCAATGCCGCCCGAAGATGGAGGATGTCCTCGTGGATATCTGCGAGAAATCCTACTTTCATGATCCTAACGGTACGATGGTCGCTGCAAACGATGGAGTCGGATCGTCCGATTCAAAATACAAAAAATGGATCGGCAAATGGTCGGCAAGTCCTCACGAGTCGGCGTGATGGTTCATCGGTGAGAATTTGCGCTGACGGCATTTGCGCAGAGTTCGCAATGTTCGTCCGGTCGGCTGAACGACGCAATAGTGAGAATCGAGGTCTGCGGTCTGTTCAGCAGCGAGGTCGATTCGCTTCCGGGTGAGCATCAGGTGAGACGGACGGATGGGGAATAAGATGAAGATCCGCCGGGCATGCCACAAGACGCTGCTGTAAGGTAGCCGATGCAACACACAACGGCGTCGCGTGGATGGTCGTCCCGTTCAGGTGACGGGCGGAAACCTCGCGCCCGGAAAAACTCGGCAACGATCCTTGACATACATAGGTCTGCTATGTATAATGGTGCAGAGCAAGCGCACACCGAGTTCATCGACCGCGGGACACCAGAAAACCATGGACTTCAACAAGGACCTCATCGCTGCCTCATCGACCCCGATCGTTCTGGCGATCCTTTCGGAAGGGGACAGCTACGGCTACGCTATCATCAAACGTGTCCAGGAGCTCTCCGGCGGGAATTTGGAGTGGACGGACGGAATGCTCTATCCGGTTTTGCACCGGCTGGAACGACTTGGCTACATCAAGGCACGCTGGGAGGAGGCGGAGAGCGGCCGCAAGCGCAAGTACTACCGGATCACATCTCAAGGAAAGATGCAACTAGCGGAAGAACGCAAACAGTGGCAGGCGGTGGATGCGACCCTGCGTGGGATCTGGAAACTGTCAGCCACGTTCGTACCCCAAGGAGCTTGATCGATGTCGACCTCTGGATCCACGGTATCCCTCGATGAACAGATCGGCCAATGGCGGAGCTACCTGCGTCGACGCCAGGCTCTCCATGCGGTCGACGTTGCGGAATTGGAGGACCATCTGCGCGAGCAGATCGCGGCTCTCATCGCCGCGGGGCTCTCCAGTGACGAAGCGTTCCTGGTGGCGGTCAAGCGAATGGGCGCGCTCGACGCCCTCACGCGTGAGTTCGCGCGCGAGCACTCCGATCGCCTGTGGAAACAGCTGGTCGTGCTTCCTGCAGAGTCCGGGGTTCAGGGAGCTGGGAACCGGTCGGAAACGTTTGTCGCCTTTGCGCTTGCCGTGGTCGCGGGGATCTTTGTCAAGCTGCCAGAACTCTTCGGCATATCTCCGAGCACGGATGAATTCTTCTACGCCCGCAATGCGAGCCTCTTCGTGCTTCCCCTCCTGGCCGGGTATTTCGTCTGGAAACGACGGCTCGCACTGAGCGCGGTCGGCTGGCTGGCGGTCGCATTTGTCGTCGCGGGGGTGTTCGCCAATGTCTATTCCTTCACAGAAAACAGCTACACGCAAGTACTGTCGGCGCTGCATCTGCCGATCGGGCTCTGGTTTGCCGTGGGCGTTGCCTATGCGGGTCGACGTCGGAACGAGATCGCAGGTCGCATGGACTTCATCCGATTCTCTGGCGAACTGTTCATCTACTACGTGTTGATCGCGCTCGGCGGCGGCGTATTCACCGCCTTCCTGGCAATGCTCTTTGAGATGATCGGCATCAAGGCCGAGTGGTTCATCCAGT
>JALONE010000133.1 GCA_025455125.1 Bacteroidota bacterium | reverse complement strand
GTTTGGGAACTTGAATGGCTTTCCCCCCGTCCTCGAGGATGTAGGGAATGTTCTGCTCTTTGAGCCGCTCTACGATCTTTGACGCGTCTTCGGGATTCACATTGCTGAACAGGGTCCCATACGAGGGACGGTTCAGCACGCTGACGAGGAGCACGATCAGAACGATGGAACCGATCGCGACCCCGCCGATCGTGAGACGTTGGGCGGGAGACAACCGTCGAACGAACACCGTGAGTTGGTTCGACCCGTATGAATCAGCCATAGACTAAACCTGCATGCGCATCAATTCCCGATACACGTCGATGGCCTTGTTGCGAACTTCCATCAGCAGGTCAAAGCTGGTGCGGGCCTTTTCCACCGCGACCATGACCTCGTGGAGGTCGGCCGCTTCGCCGGTAACCATCTTGTTAACGGCGTTACCCGCTTCTCGCTGGAGGTTGTTCACGTCCGAGAGCGCCTGATTCAACACCTGTCCGAAGGATTGGTTGGTCTCCTTCAGCGTCTTGTTGATCTGGCTTCCCGTGGCCGGTGCATCGACGTTCGGTAGTAACGTCAGTCCCTGACTGATTTTCATCTCCCTATCCTCTCCGATCGACGACCGTTCCGGTGGTCACCGCGTTCCGCGAACCGTCGCGCCCGTAGGCGTGATACTCGCGGATCTGCTGCGCCGCCGATGGAAACAGCTCTTCAAAGAAATTCTTCTCGTCCTGCGTCAACACGTCCCCAGACGACTCCGCGGGCATCCTGCCTGCGGCGCGCGCTTGTTCCGCCTCGAACGACGGAGCGAAGGGCTTGACCGGCGCGCCGTTTGGCTGCGAAGGTTGCTGCGGCGCGGGGGGAACGATACGGATGTTCTGCACATTCATGGTCAGATCTCCAGCGCATCACGCGACATTTGCTTCTGCCCGTTGACGACGGTGACGTTCGCTTCGTATGCCCGCGTCGCCGAGATCATGTCGACCATCTCGGTCACAACGTTCACGTTGGGCATGCGCACGTACCCGTTCGCATCCGCGTCGGGATGGCTGGGGTCATACGTTAAACGGAAGGGGGCGTCGTCCGTGCTTTCGCGCGATTCGACGCCCGTGGGGGTGGAGCTCGATGTGCCGACCGGGACGAGGCCGGTCTCAAAATGCCTGGTGTTCGTCGTGGCGAGGCGGCCGCCGATCGACTGGAGAATCCCGCCAAAGGTCTTCCCTGTTGTGGCGGCAAAGGCGACAACCTTGCGGCGATACGGTTCACCATTCTCGGTCCGTGTCGTTTCAATGTTCGCCATGTTGGTCGCGATCGCATCCATGCGCTTTCTCTGAGCGCTCAATCCCATGGCGCTGATGTTCAAGCCTGCGAAGAGGCGATCGATCTTCATGCCATTCCTCTGATGCTTTTTTGCAGACCGCGGAATGTCTCGCCGAGAAGCTTGGACGAGAACTTGAATCGTATCTGGTTCTTGGCCAGTTCGGCCATTTCGTTGTCGATGTTCACGTTGTTGGGAACGCCGCTGTTCGGGTCGATCGGACTGAGACCGGCGGACGCCGCATCCACCACTTGCACGTGCTCTTTTCCGTCAGGGAGACCGCCCGCGATCATGTGCTTCTCGTTCGTCAGTGCTGGTCGAAGCAACGGCTGTTCCATTGCCCCGGAGAGTTCCTCATCGAACGTAACAGCCTTCGCCCGATAACCGATGGTCGTGATGTTGGCGATGTTCGACGCGATGACTTTGTGTCGTGCCGAATAGGCGTCAAGCGCCTTGTTCAGAATCGGAATGCGAGTGGAATCGAAGAGTTTCATTGTTCTTGCTGTCTCTGGGTTCTTACATTCAACCCGAGTGCCAGAGGGAGAACAACAGAAATATGGCGAATATGAAGAAAAAACGGGGATTTGATGATTTGGTGGAGGGGGGGAGGTGGCTGAGGAGAGACAGGTGTTCGCTACTCGTCATCATACTCCAGGTTCACGACGGCGTGCTGACCGCACGTGCAGATGAACTCGATGGATTCGATCGATTCGCCATTCCGATGGATGACGACCTCGGGGGCGTGGGAGTGGGACGGCTCCGTTGCGGCGGCGGGATCGGCCTTGGAGGATGGGGCAATGCTTGTGTGTCGGATGAGATTTCCGCGAGTCGTCCCCGTCACGACATGAGCACGGTCAATCGAACCGAGATCGCGAAATCCATTCGTATCATCAGGCGGCGTTGTCATCGTTGCCCTCTAGGCAAAGACTTGCGAAAGCGTTTTGGGAATATCATTCAAGGGCACGACCGCATCCGCAATGCCGTCATCGACGACGGCTTTCGGCATGCCGTAGACCACGCAGGTTTCCTCATCTTGCGCGATGATGTATCCCCCCATCTTCTTCACTTCCCGCAATCCCTCGAGGCCATCTTTCCCCATGCCGGTCATGATCAGTCCAACCATCGGCGCATTGACGACATTCACCGCGGACTGGATCATGATATCTGCGGAGGGATGATAGAGCGTGTTCTTCGGCTCGTCGGAAACGCGGACCCGCACCTGTCCCCCCGATCGTTCAAAGGTCATATGTCTTCCCCCGGGCGCAATAAGAACCGTCGCCGGCTGGAGCGGCTCGCCGTCAAGTGCTTCGTGGACCTCGACTGCGCTCAGGCCGTTGAGGCGATCCGCCATCGACTTCGTGAAATGCGGCGGCATGTGCTGAACCACGGCAATGCCGACGGGAAAACCCGCGGGGATCTTCGGAATGGTCTGCAACAAGGCCATGGGACCGCCGGTCGAGATGCCGACCACGACAGCGCGATAGTCCTTGCGTTCGCTCTTCTTGACGAAATGTTGTTGAACGGGGAGAGGTTTGGGACCAACACCCTGCACGCCCTGCGCAGAGCTCCGGATACGCTGAAGCCGGAAGGTCAGCGAGCGGCTCTGCACGATCTCCTTGACCTTCGTGACCAGTTCTTCCTTGATCTTGACGATGTCCAACGAGACGTACGACAGTTCCTTGGGAATGAAATCGACTGCGCCGCGCGACAGTGCTTCCAGCGTGGACTGGGCTCCCTCGGTCGTCAGTGAGCTGATCATCAGCACTGGCAGCGGCATCTCTTTCATGATGATGCCGAGCGCGGTCAGACCATCCATTCCGGGCATCTCGATGTCCATCGTGACGAGATCCGGCTTGAACGCCTTGATCTTTTCGATCCCCTCGCGGCCATCGCGCGCGGTGGCCACCACTTTGATCATCGGATCGGATTCGAGCATCATCGAAAGCGACTTCCGCATAAAGGCGGAATCGTCGATGACGATGACATTGATCGTCTTGCTCACGCGTTTGTCCTTCCGGCCACCTACGACCGTGTTGAATGGAGGCGCATCATTTCCGCGACGTCGACGATCATGATCACGCGTCCGTCGCCCAGGATCGTTGAGCCGGCGATGCCGCGCACGCTCCCCAGATATTCACCCAGTGATTTAATCACCACTTCCCGTTGCCCCAGCATGGAATCGACCACGATGCCCAGCCGCTTCTCCGCCAACCCGATCACGACGACATAGATCCATTCGGAATCTTCTCCGTTCGTTCGACCACCCAGGACTTCGCGGATGCGTGCAAGCGGAAGGACCATGTTGCGCAATCGGATGACCTCCCGTTTGTTGATCGTGGAGACCTCCGAACGCTGGATGCGCACAACCTCGACGACCGAGTCGAGCGGTATACTGTAGATCTCGCCCCCCGCCTCGACGAGCAACGCCTGAATGATGGCGAGCGTCAACGGGAGTTTGATGATGAATTTACTGCCGACATTGATCTCGGACTCGATGTCGATGGTCCCCTTCAGCTTCTGGACGTTCGTGCGCACAACGTCCATCCCCACGCCGCGCCCGGAAACGTTCGTCACCTTCTGCGCCATGCTGAACCCGGGAAGGAAGACAAGATTGTAGGCATCCTTCACCGCCATTTCCGCGGCTTCCGCCTCGGTCAAAAGCCCCTTTTCGATGGCCTTCCGCTTCAGTTTATCCGGGTCCATTCCCTTTCCGTCATCCTGAATGGAAATGACGATATGGTTCCCTTCGTGATCCGCCCGGACGATCACCTTCCCGCGAGCGGGCTTCCCCTTCGCGACACGTTCGTCCGGCGACTCGACACCGTGGTCCGCCGCGTTGCGAATGAGATGCACGAGCGGATCGTTGAGCTCTTCGATGAGCGATTTGTCCAACTCGGTCTCTTCTCCAAAGATCTCCAGATCCATGTCCTTTTTCATTTCCTTGGACAACTCGCGGATCAGCCGCGGGATCTTGTTGAACACTTTCGCAATGGGGACCATGCGCGTCTTCATCACCGCCATCTGGAGCTCGGTCGTGATAAAGTCGATATGCGAATTCGTTTCGAGCAACTCCCGCGAAATGGGGACATTGTCGTACTGCTCGTTCATTTGATGAGAGATCTGCGAGAGCCGGTTTCTTCCCAGCACCAATTCGCCGACAAGATTCATGAGCGTGTCGAGACGGCTGACATCGACCCGGATCGTCGAATCGACCGACTTCGCCATGGCAGGCTGTCCTCCCGGCTGGGGAGACATCATCCCCGGCTGCGGTACCGCGGGTTCCTTCTCCTCAGCGTGCGCGGGAGGCTCATCCGTTAGATTCTCAAGCGGATTCTCTTCTTCGGCTTCCACGGCTTCCGGTGCATGGGCAGGCACTGCCGCGGCGGTCGAGGCGGAGCGAAGTTCCACGGTTCCTCCCGCCGCGATCACGGAAAGCTTGTTCTCAACCCCCGCCAAGTCCATCGGGTCGTAGTTCCGTTGTTCGATCCGTTCCAGCAGGATCTTCAACAGATCATATGCTTCGAACATGACCGTCGGATCTTGTTCAGCACATCCTCGAACTTGTGCGCCAGTCCGGTCATCTGCTCGAATCCGAGGAACGAGGAGGTTCCCTTCATCGTGTGGACGGCACGGAAGATGACGTTGTGGAGCTCCGCGTTCCTGGGATCTTTCTCCAACGCCATGAGGTCCTGACCCAACCGTTCAATGATCTCATTCGACTCGACGATGAAGCTGTCGAGGATCTCGGCCATTTCATTCTCAAACGACGGTGTTCCGCCTGTGGTGCTCATCGTAGTTCCTTATGGAGTGGAATCCGCTTCCGACTCCGGTTCCCTTCATTGCTTTCCGTTCGTGAATTGGCGAACGATCTCATCCGCATCCGACTGACGCTCGGGCGACTTCGAATATTGCGCATTCGTGTCGAAAACCTTGTCCTTGAAGTGATTGGTCTCCTCGATGTCCGCCCCCGCCGTCCCGTTCTCGAATCGGAACAACGCAGAGGCCAACTGCTCCCGAACGCCCTCGATGATGTGCGCGACGCCGGCGATCTGCTGGCTGGTGATATCCTGGACCTGCAGGGAAATGGCAATCGACATGCTCTCTTCCTTTGTCTTCGCCAGGAATTCCTCCGCCAGGCGGAATCCCTCATCGCGCCCCGGGTCGCCCAAATGT
>JALONE010000132.1 GCA_025455125.1 Bacteroidota bacterium | reverse complement strand
CGAAGCGACAAGCGTGAAGATGGGGAAACTGTTGAATGCGGACCACGTGCTGATGGGCAGCGTTGGAAAACTCGGCACAACGATGCTGTTCACGGCGAGGCTGATGAACGTGGAAACCGGAAAGGTCACAAGCGGGCGGGAGGTTATTTGCGAGGAATGCCGCGACCAGGACATCTTTGACGCGATCAAGATGCTCGCTTCAACGATCGCGCAGTGAACAAAGCTAGGATATAGCAGGTGCAACAGAGCCCGGGCAACCGGGCTTCCTTCTATCTAAAATACCCCTGATCACCAAACCTCAATCAACAATCGATAATCCCCAATCAACAATCTTCCTGGTTCCCGACCTCTGCCTCCGCTTCCATCTCCACCAAATATTCCTCCCCGATCAGTCCCGCAATGACCAGTGTGTTCGCCGGACGGATGGCTCCGAACCGTTCTCCGTGGGCGCGGGCAACCGCCTCCCAGTCTTCCATCCTTCGAACAAACACACGCGTGCGGACCACATCGTCGAGCGTCCCTTCCAGTGAGACGATGGCCGCTTCAAGTTTGTCGATGACAAAGTGCGCCTGCGCTGCCGCATCGGTTCCGCCGATCAGACGCGAACCATGCGACGCCGTTGTTCCTGAGACAGAGATCCGATTCCCCGACCGCACTGCACGCGCGTAGCCTGCCATGGGCTCCCAGGGTGTTCCGCTGAAAACGCGTGAGCGGCCGCTTTCATCGGTCTGAGCGGCATACGGCTTCGGGAAGTTCGAAACATGATGACTCAGGTCGCCTGAGGCCGTCAACCAAGGCGGGCGACGATACTCGTCACCGCAATCCCCCGGTATGGCCGGGAGCGGAGCAAGCGCCGTCGCGATTTCCTCTCGATCCTGCGCCGCCAGAGAGAATTCGAACAACTTCAGCGTTTCTGCAATGTGATCACTCTTTCCCAGGCGCGCGCCGATGATCACCGCACCGACCGCGGGATGGTCAAGCATGAATCGCGTCGCCACATTCGCGATCGAGACACTGCGGCGCTTCGCGACTTCCGACAAGGTCCGCAACACACGCTGGAACGCCTGCCATCCTCCTGCCACGCGGATGAACCGGCCGTACTTCATTTGCGACCAGGTCTCCAGCGTGTTCCAGTCCGGTTCCGGGGCCCCGAGCCAGCGGTCAGACAGCCAGCCGCCGCCTAACGTGCCGTACGCAAGGATCTTCACGCCATGCGCAAGACAATACTCTGCCATCCGGCCTGCGGCACGCTGATCGATGAGGGAAAAGGAGATCTGGTTTGTCGCGATCTCGATGCCGCTCGCGACCGCGATCCGCAAGTGCGCGGTATCGAAATTCGTGACGCCGAGATGACGAATGAGACCTTCCCGCTTGAGTTCCTGCAACGCGAAGAGCGCATCGAGCCAACTTGGATCGGCGTAGTTCCACGTGTGGAACTGCATCAGATCGATCGCCGAACCACCAAGCCGGGAGAGCGCGAATTCGACGGCGCTCCGGGTCATCTTCAGATCGATCTGTCCCGGTTTCGGAACCCACTTGGTGAAACAGCAGATCGGCTTATCGGCGTGCGTTGTCCGAAACCGTCCGGCGATCACCTCGGCGGACCCGTAGTGGTCGGCCATGTCAAACGCCGTGAATCCTGCCTCCACGTACGGAAGCATCCATGCGGCGCCGTGTGCCGGGTCGATGGTTTGCCCGGTGCGCTCGAGGTCGGCGACTTGCCAGAGCCCGGTCAGCACGCGGGGGACAACGAGGTCAGGAGCGAGAGCGATTTGCGGAGGAAGCGTCTTCATGCGGGCGATCATTCAGGCGGCATCGTCGCGCAGCGTTCATGGATGTCGATGCCCGCGGCACGAAGCTTTCGTACGCCGCGGAAATAGACAACCGAGCCCGCCGCCATCACGATGATCCAGAGCGGCGTCGAACGGAGAAGCCACGATTCGACGGGAATGGTGAGGTCTTTCCAGGTGTGCACGGCAAGAAACCCGCCGAGGATGACAATGCCGAACGTCGCCAGCGGGATCTGCCATCGGCGCGAAGAGATCACAGCGATCTGCGAAGCGATGGCAGGATTCTTACGCGGGAGCGTCAGCACGGTCACCGACATCAGCAGAAAATTCACGAGCATCGATATCACCAGGATATCGACGCCGAGAAAGAAATCCCCCGCAACGTGACTGCCGAGAATTCCGAGCGATGCCATCAGCGCGCTGGCGATCAAGGCGACATGCGGCGTGTGAAATTTCGGGTGCACGGCCGCGACCGCCGGGGGAACCAGACCATCCTCCGCCCACGCGAACAGCAACCGTGAGACCGCGAGCAGCATCGCGGGAAGGTCCTTGATCAACGCCACAGCCGCTCCGGAGATCATGAGCACGGTCCAGAACGGAGGAAGCAGGATTCCCAGCAATCCCGGGGCTGTCAGGTCATGACGGAGTCCTTCCTGGGCGATGTATTGCCACGGAACGGCATGATACACGGCAGCGGTAAAGAGCATATAGTAGATGCCGACAAGAACGACCGAGATCCCGATGGCCAGCGGCAGATTGCGCGCCGGATTCTTCGCCTCTCCTCCGGCCTGCGCGATCGAATCGAATCCGATGAACGACGAAAAGAGGACCGCGGATGCCGAGAGGAAGATGGCGGGCGTGAGCAAGCTCGGACCCTCAGTCAACTGAAACGACGAACCGAGCGAGCGGAGAACGCCGGCGTAATCGACCTTGGAGTACGCGAATCCCGTCACGATGACGATGCCGCCCAGGACGAAGGTCAGCACGACAAGCGGGACGATCGTCCGTTCGTACGGCTTGATGCCGCGGATGTTGACGAGCACCGCAAGCCAGAGCACGGACATCGAAATGAATAGCCGGACACCTCCTTGATCCAGCAACTCGCCTCCCCATGCGAACCCCGCCGCGAGGGCAATGTCGCGAAGGAACGGAACGAGAACGTAGGAAACGACGCCGATCGCGACACAGAGCGAGAACCACTGGGAGAAGGAGGCAATGAAGCCGAGATAGGGATTCAAACCGCGGCTTGCATAGACGTAGCTCCCTCCTGCGCGCGGCATCGCGGAGGCAAGGATCGCGTAGGCAAGCCCTGCGAAAACGGCGGGAACGGCGGCAAAGAGGTACGCAGGAAGAACGGACGCACCGATCCCCGGAACATTCCGCTGGATCATGATTGGGATAACGTTGATCCCCGCGCCGACCATTGAGGAGATCCCCGTGGCGACCAATCCCACGAGGCCCATCTCACGGACGAGTCCGGTCTTCTTCGATTCCACTCCTCAGTCTCCGAACGGGCTCTTGATCGCTCCCGTGTCCCACCGATGGAGGTAATCCTTCGTCACCTTGCGCACGAGGCCGCCGAGCAGGAGCAATCCAATGAGATTCGGCACAGCCATCAGCGCGTTGCCGATGTCCCCCATATTCCAGACGATCTGCAGATGGCGCCCTTGGAGCACGGCGCCAAAAAAGACAAAGACACAGAAGATGTACCGGTACGGCATCACGCTCTTGATCCCCCACATGTAGCGCGCCCCCTGCTCGCCATAGTAAGACCATCCGATCAACGTCGTGTACCCGAAGAGGAAACTACTCAGGCTGACGATCCATCCCCCCAAATCACTGCCAAGTCCCACGGCGAACGCACTCTTGGTGAGTTCCGTGCTCGTCAGGCCCGTGGTGTGAGGATGGAGATTGGATGCGAGAATGACGAACGTTGTCATGCTGCACACGATGATCGTATCGATGAAGGTCCCCATCATGGCGACCATTCCTTGCGCGGCAGACTCATTCCCCTTTGCGGCAGCGGCGGGGATGGAGCAGGAACCGATTCCCGACTCATTCGACAACGTCCCCCGTGCCACGCCGTAGCGGATCGCTTCCTTCACTGTGTGTCCAAGGAAGCCGCCGACCATCGCCTCATTCGTCAACGCTGACCGAAGCACGATCATGATGATATCGGGGATGACGGTTACGTTCGTAAGGATCACGTACAGTCCGGCCCCCATGTAGAGAACGATCATTCCTGGAACGAGCCTCTCCGCGACCGCGGCGATGCGCTTGACACCGCCGATGATCACCACTGCAACCAGGATCGCCAACCCAACTCCTGTTGCGATGAATGGAATACCGAAGTCGCTGTTCAACGCAAGCGCGATCGAATTCGACTGCGCCATGTTGCCGCTTCCAAAGGTCGCCATAACGATGACGGCAATGGAAAACCAGAGTGCAAGGAACTTTCCGAAACGCTTCCATCGAATTCCGTCGCGCAGATAATACATCGCTCCGCCGCTGTAGGTGCCATCGGCGCTCTTCACGCGAAAATGGAGTCCGAGCATTCCTTCAGCGTACTTCGTCGCCATTCCGAAGACCGCCGTCATCCACATCCAGAACGGTGCTCCCGGTCCTCCGCTCGCGATCGCCGTCGCCACGCCCGCGATGTTCCCATTACCAACCGTCGCCGCCAGCGCTGTCATCAATGCCTGGAACGGTGGAGCATTCGCCTCCCGAGTCGGACGTCTGGGATCCCTGGTCGTCTTTGGAGGTGGGCACAACGACTATTTCGGCAACGAGATCTATGCATTCGACCTCGAGCAACGAACCTGGCGGCGACTGACGGATCCATTCGTGGCCTCAAGGGAGGTGCTGACCGCCTTGTACGAAGGGGCCGAGTTCCCGGACGGCTCACCGTTGCCGCCGCATACGTACGACTACGTCGAGTACCATCCAGGCTCAAATTCGTTCGTCATCCTGAAAGGGCTCCAGCAGCTCGGGGTCTCTGGCGGCGTCGTTTCCGGGGCACCCGCACACCTGTTCCGGTTCCATGACCAGCGCTGGTATCGAACGCCGGTGAGCGCAGC
>JALONE010000131.1 GCA_025455125.1 Bacteroidota bacterium | reverse complement strand
ATCTTACCGCGTTTCGTTGGTTTTTGAGCACATCCGTTTTGTGAAATTGAAGGCAGTGACCCAGGCTGCGATCGACTTTGCCAATACAGCAGTCGAGATTGCTCTGGGCCTCATCGGCGTCATGGCGTTGTGGCTTGGACTGATCAAGATCGCGGAGGAGGCAGGCCTGGTCCGGCTCCTGACGAGAATGCTGACTCCGATCACGAAACGGATCTTCCCCGATATTCCGGCGGATCATCCGGCGATCGGCAACATCATCATGAACACCGCAGCCAACATGCTGGGATTGAGCAACGCGGCCACGCCCATCGGGCTGAAGGCCATGGAAGAACTGAATAAGCTCAATCCGAAGCCGGGGACCGCGACCAACGCGATGATCACGTTCCTGGCCATCAATACCGGCGGGCTCATCCTGATTCCTGCGACAGCGATCGCCGTCCGGGCGGCTTCGGGTTCTGTCAATCCCGGGATCATTATCGGCACGTCGATCTTCGGAGCGATGTGCGCGACCGTTGCCGGCGTGACAGCATCGAAGCTCCTGCAGCGGCTCCCGAAGTATAAGAAGGAGATGGAAGTGGAAGCTCCGGCAAAGGAGGAGACCAATGGCTGATCTCTTCCGTGCCGTCATCAATTTCATTGCGGTCATCGCCATTCCGTTGATGATCGCCGTGTTCCTGCTCTGGGGGATCTCAAAGAAGGTGCGCGTCTATGAATCGTTCGTCGAGGGGGCGAAGGAAGGATTCAACACGGCCATCCGCATCATCCCGTATCTCGTCGCCATGCTGTTCGCGATCGGCGTGTTTCGGGCAAGCGGCGCAATGGATGTTCTGGTTGCGGTTCTTGCTCCTGTCACCGAGCTGATCGGCATGCCTCCGGAAACGCTCCCCATGGCGCTCATGCGTCCGTTGTCCGGAAGCGGCTCCCTCGGTATCATGACGGAACTTATGAAGACGCATGGCCCCGATTCGTTCATCGGCATCCTTGCCTCGACGATGTACGGAAGTTCAGAAACGACGTTCTACGTCCTTGCCGTCTACTTTGGCTCGGTCGGTGTCAAGGGAACTCGTCATGCGGTTCCCGTCGGCCTCATCGCCGATCTTTGCGGCATGCTGGGAGCAGTGCTCATCTGCCGGATCCTGTTCGGATTGTAACCAAATACATAACTAAGGAGTCACACGATGCGTTGGTTCGCGCGTTCGCTCAGTGTTGGAGTTCTCGCAGTCGTGCTGGCCGTGGTGCTATCGGCGCAGATGCGGCCGGGGATGAAAGGAGATCAGACGAGCGGTTCGTTGCCGGTTGGTTTCGGTGCGACGTTCATCGACGGAAAGACCTTCTACCTCGTCAGCATCGCACCTGAGGTGGCATTCGGGAAGTTGGGCGTTGGCTTGGACATCAACCTTCGGTTCGACGAGAACGGAAAGTTCTATTCCGCGGAGTACAAGAAGTTCGGGGACTTCCTGCGGCTGATCCGCTATGTCCGTTGGGCGCAAAAGGGGGACCCGTTCTATGTTCGATTCGGCCAGCTGGACTATTCCACCCTCGGCCATGGTCTCATCATGTACAATTACCGCAACACTTCGAGCTACGACCTGCGAAAGACCGGGCTGGAGTTCGACATCGATTTCGACAAGTTCGGGTTCGAGTCGATGTACAGCGACTTCGCCGGACGCGGGGTCCTCGGTCTACGCGGCTATGTTCGTCCCCTCAAGTTTACGAAGGCGGCGGGCATTCCGATAGTTGGCGGGCTTGAGACAGGATTGACCTACAGCGCGGACATGAACGGGGACGCGGACAAACAGTTCCTTGGTGTCGGGAGCACGAAGGACGGCGGTGCGATGTCGATGATCGGCTTCGATCTCGGTCTGCCACTCCTTTCGCATTCTGTCATCAAGTCCACGCTGTACTTCGATTATGCAAAGATCATCGACTATGGGAGCGGAGCTGCGGCAGGGATCGACCTCCGGTTCAGCGGTCTTGGTGCTTTGTACCTGTCAGCGAAGTACGAGCGACGATTCCTGGGTGACCGGTTCATCCCGTCGTACTTCGACGCCCTGTATGAAAAGGAACGATTCGTGCGTCTCGATTCGGTCACGTTCGTTTCGAAGGCGATGGTGCTCGAATCGGCGCGAAAGTCCGAGGGCTACTACGGCGAGATCATGCTCAGTGTGCTGAATACGATCAATATCATCGGCGGATACCAAGCGCCGGTCGGGGTGCGGAACGCCGGGATACTCCATCTGGAACTCCAGACGGGCAAGGTCATTCCCACGATCGTGGTCGCAGGCGGGTATGACAAGAAGAACGTCGGGCGGGTCTTTGTCACCGATGAGAACTCAGTTCTGTACGCGCAGCTGGGATACAAGCCCGTTCCGTATCTCCTCGTTTCCACGGTATACTATTGGACATGGACCCAAAATCCGGACGGCAACGGGTATCGGTCCCAGCGCCGAATCGAGCCGAAGGTCAGCCTTGTCTTTAACTTCTAGCCGTAAGACATTGTTGGATATGCGAAAACCCTCTGGAAAACAGGGGGTTTTTTGTTGCTTCTGGGGGGTTGTGTCGGTATATTCTCCGACAGTTTGTCCCTCGTTTTTCTCAACAATGTTGTGAATCCCACAGAATATCCTCATTTCGCATTCGATCTATGTCACTCTTCAACAAAGTAGTTGTCGCGGCGCTCCCCATGATTCCGCGCGCCATCGTGGGACAAGTCGCCAAACGGTACATCGCGGGAACGCGTCTCACGGACGGCGTGCGTACGGTCAAAGATCTGAACGGTAAAGGGATGATGACGACCATGGACCTTCTGGGCGAGGATGTGTCGGAAGCCCATGAAACGGACGCCGTTCGGGACGTCATACTCCAGATGTGGCAGGCGATTGGAGAACATCGGCTCATCGCCAACGTTTCTGTCAAGCCGACGCAACTCGGCTTGAAGATCGACCAGGAACTCTGCTACAGGAATGTCCGCGCCATCGTGCAGAGAGCCCACGAGTTGTCGAACTTCGTGCGCATCGATATGGAAGATGCCTCGACGACGGACGATACGATCGCACTCTATCGACGACTTCGTGCGGAAGGTTTCGCGAACCTCGGCGTGGTGATCCAGGCGTACCTTCACCGGAGCGAAGCGGATGTGCGCGCGCTAGTGAAGGAGGGTGCGAACTTCCGGCTGTGCAAAGGGATCTACAATGAATCTCCGAGCATCGCCTACAAGGAACGGCAGGAGATCCGGGACAACTTCCTCAAGCTGCTTCGCATCATGCTGGAGGGGGGATCGTATGTCGGCATCGCGACGCATGACGATCCGCTCATTGAGGGATCATATAAGATCGTCGAAAGCATGGCACTGGAGAAGAAGAAGTATGAGTTCCAGATGCTGCTTGGTGTGCGAGAGGGACGCCGGGACCAGATCGTCCGCGACGGTCACCGGTTGCGCGTGTATGTGCCGTTCGGGGAACAATGGTACGCGTACTCGACCCGGCGGTTGAAGGAGAATCCTCAGATGGCGTGGTATATCACGAAAGCGATCTTTACTCGGTAACACCTGCACACTACTATTCAAGGAGACGTGTATGGCAGAAGTCAAAAGCACCGGCGGAGGGTTGCGGTATACGCCCTACATCCCCGCGCAAACGGACCTTAGGGAATTCACGCTCAAGGCGGTCCTGATCGGCCTGGTCATGTCCGTAGTCCTCGGAGCGGCGAATGCGTATCTCGGCCTGAAGGCGGGAATGACGATCGCGGCGACCTACCCGGCAGCCGTGATCGCGATGGCGGTCCTTCGGGTCATGAAGGGGAACATCCTCGAAGAGAACATGGCCCGGACGGTGGGATCGATCGGTGAATCGGTTGCGGCGGGCGCGATCTTCACCATTCCGGCGTTCATCATCTCCGGCGTTTGGACCGATCTCGAAAACCACTACATCGAAGCCACGGCCATCATGATGGTCGGCGGTATCATCGGCGTTCTTTTCGTGACGATGCTCCGGCGTGTCATGATGGAAGATGTCGAGCTTCCATACCCCGAATCGGTCGCGGCGAGCGAGATCCACAAAGCGGGACAACGAGGAGGCACAGGCGCTGTCTATCTGCTCGGAGCAGGGATCCTGGGTGCATTGATCCAAGCGCTGAAGCAGCTCAGTCTCTTCGCGGCGTCGTGGGAGAAGTTTATCCCGTTTGCGAAAGGGGGAGTTGCATTGGGAAAGACGGGGACGACCGTGCCGGCGAGCGGCGGAATCGTGCTTTCGACCCCTGGCGTGAGCCCGGCCTATATGGGCGTCGGCTACATCATCGGGCCGCGACTGGCATCGCTGAATTTCGCAGGCGGGTTGCTTGCGTGGGGTCTGTTCGTTCCGTTGTTGATGTTCTTCCTCGGTCCGAATCTGATGAGCGCGATCCCGGAGCCGACGGACCATGATTGGCTCGCTCAGGCGACGAATGTGTGGCGGTTCATCGTCCGTCCCATCGCGATCGGCGGCATGTTGATGAGTGCCGCGTTCACTCTTTGGCGGATGCGGAAGAACCTCATCGGTGGCATCAAGCGTTCCGTGGGGGACGTGAAGAAAGCGGCCACGGGCGGCGCGGTCACGAATCGCATCGAGCATGACCTGAATATCAAAACGGTCTTCCTCGGCATTCTCGGAATGGGAATCGTGACGTTCGTTCTGTACAATCATTTTGCGCAGGACCTGGTCGCGGCGCTCACGGCAACGATCGTGATGATTGTTGCCGGGTTCTTCTTTGCGGCGGTTTCCGGATATCTCGTTGGCTTGATCGGCTCGAGCAACAATCCCATCAGCGGACTGACGCTTTCAACGGTCATTGTTGCCGCCGTGCTCATGGTCGCGCTCGGTCAAACCGGGATCACCGGCATCGCAGCCGTG
>JALONE010000130.1 GCA_025455125.1 Bacteroidota bacterium | reverse complement strand
AGTCGATAGAAGTAGACGCCGCTCGCTAGTCGCGATGCGTCAATCGTCACGGAATGTTTTCCCGCTGGTTTATAATGGTCGAACACAATCGCCACTTCCCTCCCCAACAAATCGACCACCGATAGTCTCGCGGCTCCCCCAATCGACAATCGAAAATCAACAATCGTCATTGGATTGAATGGATTCGGATAGTTCTGCTCCAGCCCAAATTCAAGCGGCACTTCCCCTTCCTCAACTCCAGTGGTCATGTCCACGACCTGCGTCGGTGTCACTTCCTGTCCGCCGTCGTTCGTCCACTGCCGGACCCGATACTGATAGACCTGCCCGTTTGCCGGGAGATCCACGAACTCATAGTGCTTCGTCGTGTCCGTGTTACCCGCGCCGTCCACAGCGCCGATCTCTGCGAACACTCCGCCCACGCCTCGCTCGATGACATACCTGCTGATGCTGATCTCCGAATTCACGCTCCAGAACAACTGCACATTCGGACCGTTGCGTGTGATGCTGAATGCGATGAATCCCGTCGGCACCGTCAGTGCACTCGTGACCATCTTGTCGATGTAGAGTATCCTCGTTTGTCCACTCAATATGCTATTCGAGCCTTGCACGCGGAATCCGTTGAACTTGTTGTTCACGTCTGTGATCGTTCCAGCCGTCAACCATGGCGTGAACAAGCTCGCATCAAGCTTCGTGCCGATCAGTTTCCATCCGAAGTGCTTCACCGGGAACGGCGGTCCCTGGCAGATCTGACTGTTGCCATCTCGAATGACAGTCCGCAGCGTCAGTCCCATGTCTCCTTCTCCCCATACCCATGCACCGATATAACTCCCCCGCAACATCAAACCGAGTTCTGTGGAAGGTCCGGACCGCGCGATCCTGATGCTCCAATCCGTCGACAATGCTGCGTCATCGATGAATGTCCATTTGCCGACTCCGTCCCCTTCATACGGATGGTCCGTCGACCATGCAAGGTTTGAACTCGTCGTTATCCCGACCGTCTGCCCGCTTCCTACTCCGAACGGTTGGAGCCATCCGGTGACCTTCACTCCGGAATTGAAGTCGAAGAGCACTTGCGGTGTCACTGCCCGATTCGGATAGTGGGCTATGAGATCATCGATAGTCACATGGCCGACTACATGTCCGCCAGACAGATTCGCTTGACCAAGAACCACCTGGACCTGCGTCAGCGTGATCGGGTAGTCCACCGTTCCGCTGCCGACCGGTGTCGCATACACCATTCGGAAGTTCACCGTCTTCCACGAGTTCGTCCAGTTCACCGTCCCGGGTGCCGTGATCACAAACAGCTCCCCATCCTTATCCTTGAAGAACAAGCGAAACACATGTCCTCCGCCATCACCCAGCACGCGAAGATAGACGCTGTCGACTCTGCCCGACAACGGCAGATCGGTATTAAGAAACACCGAAGCAGCCGCCGGAAGAAAGTCATACGTGAACCGGAATGCTGGAGATGGGACGATCGCTGCATCGGTCAGGATCCCGAACGTGAAATTGTCTGCATCCGCATTCACGAGGTCCCAACTCCAAAGGAATGTGTCATTGAAGGCATCGACGACGATGGTCGTATCATGACCGGAAGAATTGTACGGCAGAACGCTCCGCAGCGTGTCGATGCCGACCGTCAGCGCTCCTGAGCCAAAGCCCGTCGAGGTCACGAGTCCGGCCTCGTCAACATATAGCGACGCTGTATTGGATTGGAACGCCGCCTGGGTGTTCGTCAACACCGCCTTGCTCCCCTGTGAGTCCTCTCCGCGCACAGAAAGCGTGAGTCGCTCTCCAGGAACCATGACGAGCGTTGACGGGTACGCCCGGAGGGAAGTCAACATGCGTACCACGACGAAGGCGGAATCCGACGCAGGACCATATTCGATGCGCACCCATCCGGATGCGTTCACGTTGAATGCGGAGAACAGTCCTGTGCTGTCGACCGTCCCGATGGCGCTGTCGCAAGACCACACGACGTCGGGGGGAAGGGTCAACGGATTGTAGTATTCATCCTTTCCCTCGGCGTGGAATCGGAACGATCCCCCCTGGAAGATGTTCGCGTTTGGCTCGATGATGTTCAACGATGTCAGTCCGCCAGCCGGAGCGAGACTGATCACCTGGAGGCTGTTCGCCACCGAGCGTTCTCCTCCGGGATCTGATGGAGAATTCTCCACTACGCCGCGCACGACCATGGTGCTCGATCCGCCGCCGTCGAAGTTCATCGCCTGATACAGATTCAGAACATCTTTGCAGAGGTCCTGACACTCCCATAACGTCATCCCCGCGCTGTACCCCGATTGCCTCCCATCTACCACAATGAGCGCAAGCTTTGTCGTATCGGTGTTCACGCCGATGAGCGTCCGAGGATTTCGCGTGGTCACCAGTCCGTCCGACGAACTCAGCGTGCTCTTGACCCCGTTCTGCACCAGGAACGGATGTCCGGAGATGAGTTCTTTGAGCGGAGGAAAGCCAGAGAGGACCTGAATGAACAGGCTGATGGTGTCCCCCTGCTGAACGTTGCTACTGAGGAATGTCGCAGCGTTTCCATTTCCGGACAACACCCCCTTCCCCTTCGCGATGGCCAGATTCCCCACACCTGCAACAACGGTGTCCACAATGCAGCGCAGAGTGTCATTGACGCGCCATCCGCCGATCGGAATGATCCGCACCTCGGTGCCGTTCACATCGGTCCCGGTTGCAGCGGCAAACAGAGAGTTGAAGAGGACCAACTCATGCGCATCCCTCGTTTCGTTCACGCCGCTCAGTGTCCGGGTCGACCCGTTGGCGATCAGACTTCCGCTCAGCACCGGCTTGCGAAATGCGACCTGCTTCTCCTGCGTGATGGCGAAGCCGGGATAGTCGGTTCGCTCGCGGCGCAACACCTCTCCTTCGATCACCTGCATCGAGTTGGGCTGGCTCGTTTCGAAACTGAAGAAGTCGGCATTCACCGCGCCGACGACGTAGTGTCCCGGCGCGTCACGCCGTGCGGACATCGACGTGGTCCGTTCGAGTCCGCCGTTGAGCAGATCGCGTGACTTCACCGTCTCGAATGTGATCCAGGGATTCGTGAGATCGACCTCCAGCACCTCGATCCGCCAGGGCACGGCGGGGGCTGCCAACTTCATATGAACGACGCCCGGGCCGACCGTCTTGCGCGAAAGCGTGTCGTAGCGGACTTGGGAGAGAGAAGGGAGGGAGAGGAGAAAGATCAGGAAGAGCAGAATGCCAAATGGCAAATGAGAAATGTCAAATGCAAGATGGGATATGTCAAATGAAAGAAGGGATATCGGAGTTGGGAAACTGCGCTGTGAACGGTTCATGGATCGGGCCTTTGCGAACGGCTGCCTCAAAACCACGACATCACGGTATCTTCTGCACGGAGGACAGCGAGCGTGAATAAACCTGTTACCCCTGAGGGGCTAAAGACCTTCGGTCACGGCTTCTTGAAGTCTGCGGACCTGAATGGAGACACGGCTTTCATCTTGTGGATCTCATCCCGGAAGAACGGCAGAAGGCCATTGTCCCGTATGTCATTATAGAACCAGAACGCGTAGCCGTCGAGGCCGGCACCACGAGAGATCGAAATAAGTTCGCGGATCTGTTCCCGCGAAAAGAGCTTCTCCGAAGGCTTCACCACGAGACCGGCGAAGAGACGGAATCTGTCTTCCACACGAATGCCGCGCATCATCGATCGGACCACATCGCGGAATTCCTCCGGAGCAACGTACATTTGCACTTGCACCGCATCTACACTGCCGCCCCGGATCCAACCTTTCCAGTCCTGGAGATAGTCTTCGTATGCCGAGTAGCCTGCGCCCGTGCTGTAATGACCCGGAGCATTGGAGACGATGATGCCGGGCCGCTCACGCTTGATCGACGCGAAGGCGGCCTTATGGAACTCAAGGAGCCGGTCTGCTCTCCAGCGCATCCACGCACTGTCGTCTGGTGCAGGGGGATGGGCTCCCTGGTGCGACGCTCGATACATTGACACTGTGACCGAATCGTACCCGCAATCGAGCCGTGGGTATCTGATGCGGTCCAACTCAATTCCTTCAACTTCATATTTTCGAGCGATCTCCGTGTGCAGTTCGACCAGAAAACGCTGGACCGCCGGCTGGCTGTGCGCCATCCAATAGAACGTCCCGACGTGTCCCGAGATGAATTCATCTGAACCGTCGCTCCGTCGCGCAAGCCATTCCGGGTGTTTTGCGAACAACGGCCCCTTGGGATAACCCTCCAATTGATACCCGTCCCACCAACCCACAAAGCCGTATTCCATCCACGCTTCGATGTCGAGTCCGCGCGCATGGGCCTCCTCGATCGCCTCTTGGAGAATGTCGCGGTCACCGGCTCTCGGATCTGTCAGGTATCCCGTCTCCGTTTGGAAGAATTCACTCCTCCAGAGGGGCCAGCCTCGGCTCCACGCGAGAAAGTAAACCGTATTGAATCCCGCCTCCCGGGTGCGCTCCATCGCTTGCGCGATCTCCTGCTTCGACCAGAACTCATCCCCCCTCCGTGGTGTCATCCAGATGCCACGTAACTCAACCTGTTGACCCATCAATTGGGTCGTGGCCACTAAGAGGATTTGCCCGAAGAAGAGCAAACGGCGGAAAGAACCGAGAATGGGAGAAGCCATGAGGAGCCTTTGGTGAGAAGTGTCTTTCGCGAAAATCGGAAAAATTTCTAACTAAACCTATTGTTCCTGAAGATTTTCGGCATTGCCCGTGTGGCACAATGAAAGGAGAACATTATCATGCAATACAGGAAAGACTGGTGGCAGGCGATAGAAGGTCTGTCGTTGCTATGGGAGGGAAAGCATGCAGGACGGCCCTGCATGCAGATACATTGTCAGAACGATTTGGCTCCGGTGTCCGCACCGCCGCCTCCGAGC
>JALONE010000129.1 GCA_025455125.1 Bacteroidota bacterium | reverse complement strand
TCGTACTATCTGATCCGCAACGCGGAACTCCTCGGCTTCACGGAGAACGAGAAGGAGATCATCGCGAACATTGCGCGATATCACCGGAAGAGCCATCCCAAGGTCAAACACGAGGGATTCCGGACGCTCACGCCGGACGAACAGAAGGTCGTCGCCCAATTGGCGGGGATTCTCCGGGTTGCGGATGGATTGGACCGGAACCACCAGATGAGCATACGGGATGTGCGAGCGCTCCGAACACGCAATTCCGTCAGACTCAAGCTTACGGTCGCCCGGGGAGCCAACGCAGAGTTGGAAGTGTGGGGTGCCGAGCGGAAGAAGGGGTTGTTCGAGGAAGCGTTTGGAGTGTCGCTTAAGGTCGATCCTCTGCGGTCGATGCAAACGATTCGAGCGCGAGATTGAGCTTCGTCCGAGCCCTACCGAATTCATTGACTTGGTCACAATTCCTTAGTACTCCCTTAACGTCCGTATGATGTGGACTGCGTATCTTGCTCCTGTCAAGCAGGAGAAGCTCGCATGCCGCAACAGCCCGGCGCACCGCCATCGTCCATCGATATCAACCGCATCCTCGAGGATGGCGTGCCACAGTTGCAGCGCCTCCCTTCCCCGTTGCGCAATGCGCTGGTGCGCATCTTGCGACGGATCCTCCGAGCCGACCAGATCGAATCGTTCCTCAGGGACACGACGAACATCCGCGGGATGGACCTCGTCGATGAGATCTTCGAGTTCATCGACTTCTCCTTCTACTTGTCGGCGCGTGAACTCGAACGCATCCCCGTGCGCGGCCGCGTGGTCTGTGTCAGCAATCATCCGCTCGGCGGGCTGGACGGCCTGCTCTTGCTCCGGGCGATCGCACAGGTCCGTCGGGATGTGGTCATCGTTGCGAACAATGCGCTCCTCGCCGTGGATGGCTTGAAGGACCTGTTCCTCCCCGTGCAGGTCTTTGGCGGCGCCGCGTCGCGTGACCAGATCACGAAGATCGATGAAGCGCTGAAGCAGGAACGGGCGGTGATCTTTTTTCCTGCAGGAGAGGTTTCGCGCATGAGTGCGTGGGGCATTCGCGACCGGCGTTGGTCGGCCGGCGCGGTACGCATGGCGCAGCGGCACCAGGCTCCCATTCTGCCGATGTTCGTCGAGGGGCGGAACTCTCCGTTGTTCTATCTCGTCTCGTTCGTTGCGAAGGCGCTCTCCACGGTGCTCCTTCCCGGAGAACTCCTGAAGCCCCGTCGTCGAAACGTTCGTCTCCACATCGGGGAGCTCATTCCCTCCAACGCGCTTTCGATGCTGCATGCGAAAGCGGCAACGCGGCTCATCCGCAAGCAGGTCGAATCACTGCAATCGGGCAGGAAAGGACCGTTTCGCTCGGAGCCCGGAATAGCGCGGCCGATCGACCGGCAACTTCTTCGCCCGGAACTCGAGTTATGCCAGCGTCTCGGCTCGCCATCACCGGGAAAGACCCTCTATCTGGGTGACGCGCAGAGTGCGCCGTCGATCATCCGTGAGATCGCGCGCCTGCGTGAGGTGACGTTTCGACATGTGGGGGAGGGAACCGGGAAGCGATTTGACCTGGATCGATACGATCAGGACTACAAGCATCTGTTTGTGTGGGATGAGCAGGAATTGGAGATCGCCGGGGCGTACCGACTTGGGTTTGGGTCGGAACTCCTCAAACGGCGGGGCGTCGAAGGATTCTACACACACTCCCTGTTCGCATTCTCGGAAGAGATGATGGCGATGCTGTCTTCCGCGGTCGAACTGGGACGCAGTTTCGTGCAGCGGCAGTATTGGAATACGCATGTGCTTGAGTATCTGTGGGGAGGGATCGGTACCATCCTGACCCAGCGGCGGGGAACCCGATATGTGTTTGGACCGGTGTCGATCAGCAATGCGTACCCGGCGGAAGCCCGGGAATCGATCGTCTACGTGTTTCGAAAGTGGTACAGCGCGCGTGAACCGCTGGCGCGGTCCTACGCACCGTTCACGCTGTCTGCAGAACGGGAAGCGGAACTCGGGGAGTATTTCTGTGGGACGTCGTACACCGAAGACCTGAACCGGCTCAAGCTGCGACTCCGGGCATCTGGTCTGTCTATCCCCATGTTGCTGCGACAGTACTCGGACCTCTGCGAGCCGGCGGGGGTACGGATCGCGGACTTCGGCGTGGACGAAAGCTTCGGGTCGTGCATCGATGGGTTCATCGTTCTCGACCTTGCGTATCTCAGCGAGGCCAAGCGCGAACGCTTCATCGAAAAGTATCGGGAGATTCTCCGGTACTCCTCCCAGGAGCGATCATTTCCGACTACCCAACAACTGGCAGAACTCGATTCACTCCGCTGATCCTCACGGAAGGGGGGCGGGAAGTACGAACGATGCCAGCGCTCGGACGGTTGAACGATTGCGCTCATCCACATACAACAGCCGTGAGCGGAATTCCTCCGGCTGATTCCTCAGCAGATTGAACGCCGAAGCGAAGATCTCCGCGGGGCTGTCCTCCGGATGCCCGCCGAACCTCGTGTTCCCCGAATATTCCGCATCATGGAATAAATAGTACAGCGCCTGCCGTCCCGCCTCCACCCACAGCGAATCAAATTCTCTCCGCCTCTCGGTCGACAGCGTATCGTACGCGAGATGACCGAATTCGTGGTAGATCACCGACCGCAGGATCGTGATGTCGTCGTAGACCGTGAAATAGGCGGACGACAGGAGCAGGATCTTTCTCTGCCGCCCCGCCTCTCCGAATCGCTCAACCGAATGCTCGATGGCAACAGTGTCGATCTGCAGCGAGTCCGGAAATCCTGCATTCAAAGAGTCGATCAATTGACCGGCAAACTGGAGGGAAGTGAAATGCTCCCGGTAGAACGAGGTGCTGTCGTACTGGTTATAGCGGGCGATGATCGAATCGGGGGGAAGGGGGAGGAGGATCTCGATCAGGCGGAATTGCTCAAGAATCCGGCGTTCCTCCAGATCCTTCTGGAGTGTGGAAATGGAGCAGGAACCGGTGATGAGTGCCAGGAAAACGATTTGAACAACGATTCGGGTCACGGATTTCGCCTGTATTGAGCTCTTCTTTCTAATACTACGAATATCCTCGGTCTGCTTCAACTTCGCCGTCAGGAGGGCGGGAACTATTCGTCATCCTTGGAGGTTCTACATGTGTCCTCGAGCTCCGCAGTTCCCCCCTGGAGATCGTTCCTCCGGCGGTCAGGAAGCGTAGCAGATTTTGCTATGTACTGACCCGCAAACCGGTAACCCCAACAAGTCGTAACACAATCGCAAGGACGACGCATATGGCCATCGCCATCTTCTTCGTCGGTCATTGGTTTCTTTCGCTCTTCAGCCAGACCTTCTTCCTGCACCGGTATTCGGCGCATAAGATGTTCACCATGTCTCCGTTCTGGGAGAAGTTCTTCTACATATTCACATTCATCACGCAGGGATCATCATTCTTGAATCCTCGTGCGTACGCCATCATGCATCGGATGCATCATGCCTACAGCGATACGGAGAAGGATCCGCATTCGCCGCACTACTTCCGCAGTATGTTCAAAATGATGATGCATACCAAGGATCGATATCTCGATCTGCTCTTGAGGCGCGTGGAACCGGAAAAGGGATTCGACAAGAACATTCCGGAGTGGACCGCCATCGACCGGTTTGCGAATATGTGGACGCCCCGCGTTCTCTGGGGCGTCGGCTACACTGCGTTCTACGTCGCGTTTGCCACCGAGTGGTGGATGTTTCTGTTGCTTCCGGTCCACTTCCTCATGGGGCCGATACACGGCGCCATCGTCAATTGGTCCGGACACAAATATGGCTATGTGAATTTCAAGGACACCGGCGATCTGTCGAAGAACTCGCTTCCGTTAGATTTTGTCACGCTGGGCGAGCTCTTCCAGAACAACCATCACAAGTATCCCAGCCGCGCGAACTTCGCCGTGCGATTGTTCGAGGTCGATCCGACCTATCCTATCATGAAGCTGTTGAGCTGGCTGGGGATCATTCGATTCACGCGCGAAGTCGCATCATAGGAGACGTATGACTCACGTTCTGTTGGTACTCATCGGAGGATTGATCCTGGCCGGCACACTCATGCTGACGCTCTGGATCGTGTACCGCCGCATTCGCAAACCGCATGTGGTTGACGTTGCGTGGGGATTCGGCGTCGCGCTCGTGACGGCATTCTATGGCGTTGCGGGTCAAGGCGATCCGCTGTCGCGTTCCGTGCTGGCCGGCATGGTCGCGTTCTGGGGTTTGCGCTTGTCCTGGCATCTTCTCGTTTCTCGCATTCTGCATCCCCATCGGGATCGCCGGTATGATGCCTTGGAGCAGAAGTGGCAGAAGAACATCGATTTCCGATACCTGCTCTTCTATCAATTCCAGGCTTTCTTCATCGTCGTCCTGACGGCGCCGTTCCTCGCGGCGGTGCAGGACCCACGTCCCGGATTGCTGCCACTCGAGATCGTCGGTGTCGTCGTCTGGTTGATCGGCCTCGTCGGCGAGACGATCGCAGATCGGCAACTCAAGACATTCAAAGCAGACGGGGCGAATGCCGGGAAGGTATGCGATGTCGGCTTGTGGGGCGTCTCTCGTCATCCGAATTATTTCTTCGAATGGCTGATCTGGGTCGGGTTCTTTCTCTTCACGCTCCCCTCACCGTTCGGCTGGCTGGCGATCATAGGGCCTGCGGTGATGTACTGGCTGCTCACCCGCGTCACCGGCATCCCGATGACGGAAGAGCAAGCGGTGCGCTCCAAGGGGGATCTGTATCGGCGTTATCAGCAGACAACGAGCCCGTTCTTTCCCTGGTTCAAGAAAACATCATGATCACTCGACTCCTCGAACGAGATCTTCTTCCCGACCCGCTCATTCGGTTCGGCATCCGTCGCCTGCTCGCCCAGCGCTTGCGGG
>JALONE010000128.1 GCA_025455125.1 Bacteroidota bacterium | reverse complement strand
GTCCAACCCAAGGACCTTCGCCCCGTTGAGGGAGGCCATACGGACCGCATCGGTGATGGGCACATCGACCAACGTGACCATATTCTTCACGGCCTGCTCCATGGTCAACGTGCTGCCGGCGAGCGTTCCGCTGGGAAGATAGGCTTTTCCGTTCTTCACGTGGATCGCCTGATCCATGAACGTGTATTCCCCGTTCGGCATGCCCGATGCGCGTATGGCGTCCGTGATGAGCAGGATGCCGCCATCCCCCTTAATCTTGTAGATGAGCTTCATCACCGCCGGATGCACATGGATGCCGTCCGCGATGAGCTCGACCTTGAGCTCATTGTGCAACAATGCACCGAGCGCGACACCGGGCTCACGATGATGGAACGGTTTCATCGCGTTGAAAATGTGCGTGATCTGAGCGGCGCCGTTGTCGATGGCCGTGAGGATCTCCTGGTAGTTCGCCGATGAATGGCCGATGGAGAGCACGACGCCGTCACGTGCCGCCGCCCGCATGACCTCATCAGCACCCGGCAATTCCGGAGCGATGGTCATCAGGCGAATGTACCCGTTGCTCGCGTTATGCAGTTGCCGCCATCCATCCACGCTCGGCATCCAGAGATATTCCGGTTTCATCGCACCGTGGAGGTCGCGGTTGATGAACGGCCCTTCGAGATGCATCCCCCAGACGTTCTTGGAACCCTTGGAATGCTGGCAAAACTCGGCGATCCGTTTGACGTCCGCCACCATGTCCTTTTCTGTCTTGCTGTAGAGCGCGGCCAACAGTCCCGTCGTTCCATGTCGGAAGAAATGCTGCGAGATATGTTCGACGGCCTCGACGCTCATGTCCGCGAAACCATACCCGCCTCCGCCATGGACCAAGAGGTCGATAAAACCGGGTGTGAGCATCGCTCCATCGAATTCAAGCACCTTGTACCCCGCCGGGATAGATACGTCCTTCTTTCGCCCAACGGCAACGATCTTCTTCCCCTCCGTCAAGAGCGTACCGTGCTCGATGATGCGGAACGGCGTGATGATCTGTACGTTCGTGATCGCAAGTTTCATGATGTGTAGGTGTTCCTACGTGGTCATAATTGGAATGCGCAGCGATGCGATCGCCTTCGCCATGTCCTGCTGGCGAAACACGGAGGTCCCCGCCACAAGAATGTCCGCGCCGGCAGCGACGATACGGCCCGCGTTTTCCGGTCCGATGCCGCCGTCCACCTCAAGCAGCGCCCTGCTCCCCGAGCGATCGATGAGCGCCCGGGTTTGCGCGATCTTGTCGAGTGCCGCGTGGATGAATTTCTGCCCGCCATATCCCGGATTGACCGACATGATGAGGACAAGGTCGGCCTCGGCGATGATGGGCTCCAGCATGCTGACCGGTGTGGACGGATTGATGGAGACCCCTGCCTTTGCGCCTGTCTCGCGTATGGAGGTCAGCACGCGATGCAGATGGAGACTCGCTTCCTGATGGACGGTGATGACGTCCGCTCCCGCCGAACGGAACGCGTCAATGTACTTCTCCGGTTGCTCGATCATGAGATGGACGTCGAGCGGAAGCTTAGTGGCATCCCGGACCGTTCGGACCACGGCAGGGCCAAACGAGATGTTAGGGACGAACCGTCCGTCCATCACATCGAGATGGAACCAATCCGCTCCGGCGCGTTCCGCCTGTGCAACTTGCTCCCCCAACCGGGAAAAGTCCGCTGCCAGGATCGATGGAGCAATGATGGGTCTCTTCACGTCAGTTCTCGTGGGCAGCCCCGGAGGCGGCTCGTTGTGCGATGATCAAATCGATGGCTTGTCCCCTGGCTGCGAGTTCTCCGGCACGAGGATATTGTTCCATGACCGTATTCGGAAGAAGATCCAGGCTCACCTGAACGGTCACCTTCCCGATCGAGAATCCTTCGGTCAGCAACGTCTTCTCTGCCTCCGAAAGAGTCTTCATCGTGACCGACGGAACCGGGAGCCGGTCGCCGATCTTGCCAAGGCTGACGGTAACGTCGATGAGCGTGCCCTGCCGTGCTTTGGAATCGGGGGCGATCGCCTGTGCGATGATGGTATTCTCGAACAGCGTGTCGGACGCTTCGTAGGTGATCTCGCCAAGTTTCAAACCGAATCGTTCGAGATTGAAGGTTGCATCCCGAACCGAGCGGCCGCGGAGATTCGGAACGACAACGCTTGCCTCCCCGCCGCTGATGGTGAGGTAGATGCCGCGGCCGAACTTGACTTCCGAACCGGCCGGCGGATTCTGGAGCGCAATGGTCCCTTCGGGATACTGGCGGTCGAGCTTGTATTCCGCCTCCTTGGGTTCAAGCCCGGCAAGATTGATGGCGGACTTCGCCTCTTCGAGCGACATCCCGAGTACGTTCGGGACGAGCGTTGTCTTGCCTTGCTGAACATACGCGGGCATGATGACATCGTCGAGCAGGACGAAGAGCGCGATGGATGTGAGCGCGATGATCGCGGCGATTCGGATCGCCCGCCGCAGTCGAGGTGGGATCTTCATATGTTGAAATATACCCAACGGAGGGCTGATTTTCAAGGCGGTGATCCGTTGGCTTTTTGATGATTGTCCACTATATTTTTTGACTCACCGATTCATGCACTACCCCGATTCTCACAATATCCGGAGCTCAGCAATATGAAGTACTTCCGCCGCACAAAACGAGGGATGGTTATCACCGATAAGATGGAAGCGCTGTTTTCTACCTGGAAGAAAGAGGAAGAGACCTGGTTGTTTATCGGTCCGCATGACGACGACATCGTCATCGGGGCCGGACTCCTGCTGCAGGCTGCCATCAAGGAAGGCGTCAAGGTGCACGCGCTGGTCGCTTCAGACGGCCGCATGGGGTACTGCAAGGTCGATCAGCGGGATTCCATCGTCGACATTCGGAAGAAGGAGACTGCGGCTTCTTTCCAGATCCTCGGCCTCCCCAAGGAGAATATCTTCTATGCAGAATTCCCCGACTGCGACTTGAACTCCTACATTGGCCGCCGCAAAGCCAAGCCGGGTGACCCCGTCATCGAAGGACATACGGGCTTGCAGAACGCGTTCACGTACTACCTTCGCAAGATCGCCCCAAAGCGCATCTTCTTGCCAACCGGGGCAGATCTGCATCCGGATCATAAGATCGTGTATCAGGAAGTCCTCATCTCGCTGTTCCATGCCTCCGGCAACATCTGGCCTGAACTCGGTCCTGTGGCGACGCACACGCCGTTTGCCTATGAGTACATGGTATACTGCGACTTCCCGGAATCGCCCGAGATCAAGATCGAAGCCGATGCAGATCTGTTCAAGAAGAAGCTCGAAGGCATCATGGCGTATCAGTCCCAGGAGCAGATCGCACAGCTCGTCCAGATCCGACGCGACGGAGGTCCCTTCGAGTTCATGAAGCCGGTTTCCTACTCGTTCTATCATCCGCAGAACTACGTCTCGTTGTTCTGATCATCATAATTGGAGCGTTGTCCCGCTTCGACTAGCCGGAGCGGGACGCTCCTATTTCCTGACTCCGCGAGTTTTGCACCAGCCGTGAAACGCACGCTCCCCGAGCAACCAAGTCATCGCATCTTGTACGCAGGCGACGATGATGTCGATCGCGCGGGCGTCTATCTTTCCACGATTCTCTATGCGGAAGGATACGCGCTCGATTACGTCCCGTCGACGGAGCGCTTCCCTGCTCTCCCGTTTGGTGCCTACGATCTCTTCATCCTCAGCGACTATCCGCGACGGCAGTTCGCTTCGGAGCAGCTCTCTGCACTCAAGGATGTGGTGACGGCAGGCGCATCCCTGCTGATGATCGGAGGTTGGGAGTCATTCGCCGGTCTCGGACGGGAGTACTGCGGAACTCCATTGGAGAGCGTTCTCCCTACGACCATCCCCGCCGTCGATGACCGCCGAAATTTCGCGCAAGGATGTCTCGTCACGCCGCACGCAGGGAGCCCCTGGGCTCAGGCGATGCCATGGGAACGTCCCCCCATCATCGGCGGCTTCAATGAACTGCATCCGAAGCTCGGGGCAAAGCTCCACCTCGTCGGTCGGGGACTCGAGATCCAATCCGCGCCGTTCGCGGCGACTCTGGCACAGCAATCCTATCCACTCCTGCTTTCGATGAATATGGGGAATGGGTTTTCGGCCGCCCTCGCATTCGATCTTGCTCCACACTGGATCGGCGGCATGGTCGATTGGGGCGCCGAGCGGGTCCGATTGGAATGGGAAGACCGCTTCATCGAGGTCGGTTCCTTGTATCGCCAGTTCGTCCGCAATCTTATCCTGTTTTGCATTTCGAAAGGACAACGTCTCACATGAAGGGTAACGCTCTTGTCGCACAAACCGGAGGTCCGACGTCCGTCATTAACGCGAGCCTCGCGGGCATTATCGCTCAGGGCCTCGCAGAGAAACGCATCCGAACGGTTCTGGGCTGTCATTGGGGAATGAAGGGCTTGATGGACGAGAACCTCGTCGACCTGGGGAAAGAAAGCGCGGCGACGCTTCGCGCGCTGCGAACAACCCCTTCGAGCGCGCTCGGATCCTCGCGGTACAAGCTTTCAGAGAAGGACATGCCCCGCGTAATCGACATACTACGCAAGCATAACATCAGGTACTTCTTCGGCATTGGCGGCAACGACACGATGCTGAATGTCCACCAAGTCGAAACGTATTGCCGTCAAAACGGATATGAGTTGTATGGAATGGGCTGTCCCAAGACGGTAGACAATGACCTCTTCGGCACCGACCACACGCCCGGATTCCCTTCCGCTGCACGCTTTGTCGCGCTATCGGTCTTGCAGGCCGGCATCCTCGCACGGGACATGCAACACGTCGATCAATTCGTCGTCTATCAGACGATCGGACGCGATGCCGGCTGGCTCGCAGCGGCCGCGTACGCCGCCAAGAAGGAAGAATCCGATCCGCCGCATATCATCCTGATGCCTGAGATCCCGTTCGATCGCGAGACATTCCTCAGCGCCGTTGAG
>JALONE010000127.1 GCA_025455125.1 Bacteroidota bacterium | reverse complement strand
ACCAGCACCGCCGGTCCCTTCTCCCACCCTTCGAACGCATGCCGGATCGCCTTCTCGATCACCTTCGGATCGAATACCCCCGCAACGAACACTGATGTGCGTTGCGCGCCAAAGTTCTTCGCGTAGAATCCCTTGACGTCGTCGATCGTGAATCGTTCGAGGTCCGCCTGCTTCGGGAATACTCGTCCGTATGGATGGTCCGGATACAACGCCCGCATGAACGCCTCTTGGGCGAGGCTTCCCGGTTGGGCGAGGTTGACGTTCAGGTCACGAACGCGTCCGACCTTGATACGCTCCAGTTCCGATTCCGGAAAGAGCGGATTCCGGACGACATCCCCTAGCAGCGCCACGAACTTCGGTCCGAATTCCGACAGTACGTCGCCAGAGATGGTCGACTGATCCGGCGTCACATTGATGGAAACGTCCCCGCCCATCTGCGCTGCCTCCTGAGCGACCTGTGTTGCCGAACGCGATGTCGTTCCTTCCTTCATCATATCGCCCACCACATCCGCGAGCCAGACTTGGTGCGCTTCCTCGTTCAAATTCCCCGTCCGCACAACAACGCTGATGGTGACTTTCGGAATGGTTCCGAACGGGACGAGGGTCACGACAACACCGTTCTCGAGCGTGAATTGCTGCTTCTGGGGCAAGGAGAAGTCTCGCGGCTTCCCCCCTTCCGGGGGCAATTCCTTCTGCGCCCAGCCAAACGAAGATAGAAACGCGGTGATCACAATCGTTTTCACAAGAATGGATTTCATGGCCGTGCTCCCTTAGGATCCCTGCTTCGGTTCGATGATCAAGATCGTGCGATTCCCTGCGCGCAGGAATTCCGCCGCCGTCTTCTGAAGAAGTTCTGGAGTCACTTTGCGAAATTCGTCTTCCAGTGTATTGATGCGCGCAGGATCATCGTCGAAGAGGGCGAACGAAGCGAGGAGGTCCGCCCGGCCAAATCCAAAGAATCCGCTCACCTCGTCGTAGAAGCTGGAACGCAGCTTGACCAACGCCCGGTCGAGCGTGGCGCGATCCACCGGCTTTGCGATCACGCCATCGATCACTTCGTCCCATGCCTGTACGATATCATCGGCACTCACGCTCTTGTCGTGCAGGAGGCTTGCCATCCAGAGCATCGGACCATTGTAGTTGTGCATGTTTCCGAGCAGGTTGATCCCGCCGCTCACGCCGGCGGTGTACCCTTTCTTCTGAACAAGGTGTTCGCGGAGTTTGCTGTCGTCCCCTTGCAGGAGGATCTGGTCCAGCAATCCCATCGCATAGAATTCGGGGGTCTTTCGTTCGGGGACGTGATAGGCGATCGCGAGTGCAGGCCTATTCGCCAGGGTGTCCTCCTTGATGACGCGCTTCTGCTTTTCCTGACGTGGTTCACTCAAGTCGGGCTTCGGGGGTTGGGGTGAGGCCGGGATCGCCGCAAAGTACTTCTTCACCATGGCGAGCGCCTCTCTCGGATCGAAATCCCCGACGATCGCGAGCGCTGCATTGTTCGGCGCATAGTAGGTCTTGAAGAACTGCGTCACGTCCTCGAGCGTCGCTGCTTCCAAATCCTTCAGATCGCCATAGAAGTTGTGTGCATTGTACCAGTTCGTGTTCGCATATTGAGGCATATCGAGCCAGGGGAATCCCCCGTACGGCTGATTCAGGACATTCACACGCACTTCGTTGATGACGACGCCCTGCTGGTTCGTCAAATTCTCCTGCGTGATACTCAGTCCGGACATGCGGTCCGCTTCGGCCCAGAGGGCTGTCTCCAGTTTGTGAGCAGGGACGACCTCGAAGTAGTTCGTGAAGTCGAATCGGGTGGAACCGTTCAGGACTCCGCCGTTGCGCTGAACCAACTTGATGAACTCCATCTTTCCCAGATTCTTCGAGCCCTGGAACATCATATGCTCAAAGAGATGGGCAAAACCGGTCCGGTCCTTCGGTTCGATGCGGAATCCGATGTTATAGTAGACTGCGACAACGACGGTTGGCGACGTGTGATCCGGCGAGAGGATCACCTTGAGTCCGTTGTCCAGCTTGTGGTATTCAACGGGGACGCGGAATCCTTCGGCACCGACGACCCCAACCAAACAGAACAACGCGAAGATGGCGATGACGCTCCTTCGGTTGCCGGCAAGATGGTTGCGCATAACGACCTCACGACATGAGTGGAAACGATGATTTGCAGAGACTGCTGATGGCCATAATACGCAGAAACCGCCCCTTCTTCTACTCCTCTTCAGGACTTTGTGACGAACGGAATGTCATTTGATTTTTCTCGATTGCGCCAGTACATTGCAGAAGATGTTTCGCACCCCAGCCCCCTCACCAATTCGCAGGAGGGTGTCATGAAGAACGCGTTCATACAGATCGGCAAATTCGTTCTGATCGGCTTCATCGGCGTGGCGGGAAGTGTGACACTCGGTCTTATGATGCATGGCATCGAGGTCCTCAAGCCCGAGGGAATCAATTTTGCCTACGTCGCCTTCGGCGCGAGCGGCGCCTGCATCTTCGCCGTGTATCATCTGCGCGGCCTGTCCGCCTCGCTCGGCGCCGCGATCATCGTCAGCACCATTCAATTCCTCACTGCATCCACCTGGCTTCCATTACTCAATTCTTTCGTCTGGTCCTTTGGCGTCAATCTCCCGGTCGTCTGGCTGGCATTCCTGTTCGAGCGCAAGCTTGCGGTCTTCCACTGGGGTAAGTTCATCGTCGTCGGCCTGGTGTACGGCGTCATGTTCGTCCTGTTGACCTTGGTGGTGGGCTTGCTTCAACGAGTCGAGGCAATGCCGGCCGCCATGTTCCAGCAGAATTTCCTTGACGGCATGCTGATCGGGTTGGGGATGGGATTAGGCGTCCAAGGCGCGGAATCGTTCATCCATTCGATCGAGGCCCACACGGCGAAGCGATAACACTTCTCCACGGCTCACACACGGAAACTCCCATGAAACTCACGCTCATCTTCGCTCTCCTGTTGCTCCTCGGCGGCTCCAGTTGCGCCATCAAGCAGGACATATTCCTCCAAGACGCAGAAAGCCGTGCGGCCGTGAGTCAATTGCCGGTCTTCGTCTCCTCACCGAATCAGGCGGGGCGTATCGCCGTCTCCGGGCGCGTGCATGTCGATCCGGCCGGGACGGTCGAAGCGCTCGCGCGCGGACATTCACCGGTCAACGCAGCCGGTATCTACCAGCTCGATACGGTCCGGAATGGGAACGACGTTGTCTTCAAGGAGACATCCGGTGCCAATGTCTACAAGTACGGCGGAAAGAACTTTCGCTGGACGCCATCACGGGTGATGGTGGGATTCGACCTGCAGTACTTCCCGTCGGACCGCTCGGCTCTGACACTCGGCATCGATTACGCGAGCGGCGCGAGCCGGGCCGCGTGGGGCGGACATCTTGGATTCGGATTGATCAGGATGGGAGAGCGAAGTGCTTTGCGCCTGGACGGCGGCATACAGTGGCGGAAGGTCGATGTCAGCGCGCTGACGGCCGTCCGGACGGACGTGTATTCCATCTTCGGAAATTCGACGGACAACGTCATGCTGTACTATGACGAGATCGAACAGACCAATCTGGACTTCTACGGGGGGATCACGTGGAACGCCGTGAACGACGACCGGATCGCGAACCTCTTCTTGAGCCTGTTCATCTCGCGACAAACATTGATGGACATCCAACCACAATCTGCTGCGCTGATGTATCCGCTCTACACGACGGTCGCAGTGAACGATGCACGAGCGGACATCACATCAACGAATGTCATCCTCACTCCCGGCGTTATTATCACGCTGGATGAGGATCAACGCCTGATCCTTGGCGCCCGGATGACCAATTGCTGGGTCGGCGAATCAGAGGAAGTCGTCAGTCGCTGGGCGCCCTTCATCCAACTCGAGGCCGTGTTCTAGCTCCCCGACCACCCCGCAAGGCGGGCGAACAGCGCCCACGCAGCATACGCTTTCCGGTTTGCATTCAGCGGCTGCGAATGTGCCGATGAGCAGTCATACCATTGCCCGGGGTGGGCATTCTGCCAGTCGACCGCCCAGTTTTTGTCAAGGGATCCATTCCCATCGGAGTCATAATCGCAGTTGTCGTTCGGCCGCTTGTCCCCGTAGTACACGCCGTCAGGATCATACGATTCGATATCTGCGAAGTCGTAGAGAACCTTGTTGTTCGCCCTGCAATAGGCGCGGATTTGCTCGTTACGCAGATGCAAATTTCCCGTAAGGCCTGTACCGTCCAAATGCCCCGTCATATACACAAACCGCACGGACGGGAATTCCGATTCCAGCGCATTCATCAGCTGAAGATAGAGGTCGATGTCCCCGCTTGACGCCGAGCTCACCTGCCCGCACCAGGACCACATGATCACATTGATCGTCGGATTGGCGTTCAGATAGTTCCTCGTCGCCACCGCCCACGCTGTCCGATCAGGATTGCCGAGATCATACGCGCCTGAGAACGGCGTGTCGCGGAGTTGAAGTGCGCTATCCGCTCCCGTGGAGTTGAAGCGGTACATGCTTCCTTTCCAGGTGACGAGGCCGCTCATCCCCGTGACCAGCTGGCTTCCGTGCGATGTATGTCCGTAGGCGATGCGCAGATCGCTTCTTGCCTTCCCGATCCACGCTGAAGGGATGCTTGTCAGCGTGGTCGCTTGATGGTCCATCACCAGAGTGCTGGTCGGCCCAGGGCGATCATCTGTCGTCGGCTCGGTCGCGTTCTTTTTGCACGAAGAGATGCCAACCGCCAGCATGAGAACCAGCGGCAGGTACAGGATTTTCGAAACAGAGTTCATCGTGGTCTCCGGCTTCTGTTAATCATTAAAGTGCTCAATCCGCGGATAACCCGCTGTATTCCCCGTCACACCCACCTCCGGTTTGTGGCATCTTGCTTTCTTCCCAAGTCTTCCGTTCTTTTCTTGAGTGCTTCCACCTTCACCTCACCTGGAGCCTCGTATGCCCGCAATGAACCGTCGAA
>JALONE010000126.1 GCA_025455125.1 Bacteroidota bacterium | reverse complement strand
GCTCGCACTGCACAAGTCCCGGCAGTTCGAGGAAAACCTCCACCTGGACACCATCGACCATGAAACAGGATTGAAGAAATATCCCGCGTTCCTGGATCGCTTGCAGGAGACGCTGGCCAGAGGCGAAGAAGTGGGGGAACAAGTCGGCCTTCTGTTGCTCGACATCGACAACTACAAACATATCGCCTTGACCTACGGCGCTGATTCGGCGAAGCATACACTGCGCGAGGTGGCGGACGAGATCCGGGTCTCGCAGCGGCCCATGGATGTCGCCGGACGATATGGGTTCGATGAGTGTATCGTTCTGCGTGCCCATTCCTCCGTGGACGAGACGATGGTCTATGCTGAAGACTTGCGCAAGCGCATCGCGGACAGAACGTATGCAGGAAAAGGAATTCAAACGAGCGTGAGCGTGGGAGCAGCCGTGTTTCCGCTGCACGCAAAGACCGAACGCGATCTGCTCCTTGCCGTCCGCGAAGCACTGTACGAAGCCCAACGCGGCGGCCGCAACCAGGTCCGCCTCTGGACCAAATAGCCAACCGCTAACCGCCAACCGCTCATCGCCAACCACCAATCGCTAACGGCCATGCCCTCATCCCCCCGAACCATCCCGCATCTCTTCGAGAACTCCGTTTCCCGCTACGGCTCTAACGTCCTCCTCTGGGAGAAGCGTGCCGATTCCTATCAGCCGGCGACCTACAAGGAAGCGCAAATCCGCGTGCATCAGTGCGCGGCGGGATTGATGAGCATCGGCATTCAACCCGGGGATCGGCTGGCGCTGATCTCTGAAGGGCGGAACGACTGGGTCATTGCGGAGCTTGGAATGATGTTCGCAGGAGCGATCGACGTTCCGCTGTCCGTCAAGATCGAAGAATTGAACGACCTGAAGTTCCGGCTCGCGCATTCCGGATGCCGAATGGTTGTGGTCTCGGGCGCTCAGGCGGCGAAGATCGCGGCGATCAAGAAGGACCTCCCAAGCCTGGAGAAGACCATCCTGCTTGACGGCCCGGCGGACGCCGCTCAGGACGAGCTTGCCTTCGACGATCTGCTTGCGCGTGGAAAGGCGTTTCTGTTGGCGCACGCCCCGGAGTTTGAGGAGCGATGGCGCACGATCAAGGAGGGGGATGCGGCGAACATCTGCTACACATCCGGCACGACCGCTGACCCGAAAGGCATCATGTTGTCGCACCGGAACTACACGGCGAATGTCGAGCAGGCGACTGCGCTCCTCCCAATTCCCGAATCCTATTGTTCCTTGCTCATTCTGCCGTGGGATCATGCCTTTGCCCACACGGCAGGCATCTACACCCTCATGGCGAACGGTGCGAGTATGGCGTCTATCCAGCAGGGGAAGACGCCGATGGACACATTGAAGAATATTCCGGTCAACATCCGCGAAGTGCGTCCGACGTTCTTGCTCAGCGTACCGGCGCTCGCCAAGAATTTCCGGAAGAACATTGAAAAGGGGATCAGGGAAAAAGGAGAGAAGGTCGAGCGGCTGTTCGAACGCGCGATGGCGAACGCGATCGCATATAACGGGATCGGATGGGACCGTGGAAAGAACGCGAGCATCATGCAGCGGATGCAATACCGCCTTTTTGATATGATCTTGTTCAAGAAGATCCGCGCGAATTTTGGCGGACGGCTGGAATTCTTCATTGGCGGGGGGGCGTTGCTCGATATCGAACTGCAGCGGTTCTTCTACGCGATCGGGATCCCGATGTATCAGGGATACGGACTGACCGAGGCCGCGCCGATCATCTCGGCCAACGTGCCGAAGCGGCACAAGTTGGGTTCCTCCGGGTCGATCGTGCGGGATCTCGAAGTTAAGATCTGTGACGAGGCAGGACGACCGCTGCCGGTCGGGGAGAAGGGAGAGATCGTCGTCCGCGGTGAGAATGTCATGATGGGATACTGGAAGAATGAGCGCGCAACGGCGGAGACACTCCGCGATGGCTGGTTGTTTACCGGCGATCTCGGATATCTTGATGCAGATGATTTCTTGTATGTGCTCGGCCGTGCGAAAAGCCTGCTGATCGGCCACGACGGAGAGAAGTACAGCCCCGAAGGGATCGAAGAGGCGTTGGTTGGCCATTCCCCCTACATCGACCAGATCATGCTCTATAATAATCAGTCCCCCTATACGGCCGCGCTGCTCGTGCCGAATAAAGATGCGGTGCTTCGCTACGTTCGTGAGAACGGGATCACGTTGGCCACGCCGGAAGGGGAGGACGCCGTGTTGCGGCTTCTGGAACAACAGGTTGGGGCCTATCGCTCGGGAGGCGAATACGCCGGCATGTTCCCGGAACGATGGCTTCCCTCGGCGGTCGCTGTGCTCGGCGAAGGGTTCACAGAGCAGAACAAGTTCCTGAACAGCACGCTGAAGATGGTCCGCGGCAAGATCGCAGAATTCTACAAGGATCGGATCGACTACCTCTTCACTCCGGAGGGGAAGGACATCTGCAACCATCAGAACCGGATGATCTTGCGGCGGCTGGGGTAACTGCGTCGACTGAGGAACAACGGATCGCGTTGCATTGTTGAGAAGTTCAAGCGGGAGGCGAGAATGTTCTCACACCTGAGGAAGCGCGATGAACGATTTGAATGTGTTTCATTTGAAGCAATTGAAAGATGCGAACGAAGACTTTGTACTGCTGGATGTCCGGGAGCCGAATGAGTATAGAATCGCGAATATTGGAGGGACGTTGATCCCCTTGGGAGAATTACCGAAGCGCCTTCAGGAACTGGACCCGAATCGAAAGACCATCGTGCTCTGTCACAGCGGCATCCGCAGTCAGCATGCGGTCGCGTTTCTGCGTTACCAGGGCTTCACCGACGTACACAATCTTTCGGGCGGCATCGATGCCTGGTCGACGAAGATCGACCCGAAGGTCCGGAGATACTGATTCCCCACTCCCAGCTTCGATATGCGATGAAGACAAGCTGAAGCTTGTCCAACATTTCCAAATCTAATCCGCAATCCGCAATCCCCAATCCGCAATCTCTAATACCTCACCTTCCCTTCCTTCTTTTCCCACGCTTCGAAGACCCCGAGTCCCTCCGTCCGCTGGTGCTGGATCATGGGAATCCTCCGCTGGTCCGGGGGAATGCTGATCTCCTGGTAGATGAACGAATCGTCGAAGCCGGCTGCGGCTGCATCCGCTTGCGTGCAGGCGAAGTACACCCGGTCCGCTCTCGCCCAGTAGATGGCGCCGAGGCACATGGGACAGGGCTCGCATGTGGTGTAGATCTCGCACCCCTCCAGTTGAAAGCTTCCAAGCGTCCTGCATGCCTCCCGGATCGCCACGACCTCCGCGTGCGCGGTGGGATCGTTCGCGGTTGTCACGCGGTTCGTTCCACGGGAGAGAATGCGCCCTTCCTTCACGACGATCGCCGCAAATGGACCCCCTTCGCCACGCCGAACATTCTCGACGGCGAGTGCAACGGCCGTGCGCATCATTTCGATCTGATATGCCATCCGTCAACTCTTTCCGATGTCCTCGTTCCAGAGGGCGGGCTTCGCCGAAATGAATTGGCTCATCATTTCGGCGCACTCATCGAGGTCCAGATCGATGACCGTGACCCAGTGATCTTCCATGAATCCCTGCGCACCCGGGAAGGTACGTGCCTCGCCCACAACGACACGCTCGATGCCAAACTGGACGATCGCTCCCGCGCAGAGAAAACAGGGCATCAAGGTTGAATAGAGTGTCGCACCGGCATACGACCCGATCCGCCCCGCGTTGCGCAAACAGTCTATCTCAGCGTGCAGGATGGGGTCGTTCTGCTGAACCCGCCGGTTTCTGCCGCGCGCGATGATCGTTCCGTCTTTGACGAGCACCGAGCCGATGGGAATGCCCCCTTCCGCCAACCCCATGCGCGCTTCCTCGATCGCTGCCTGCATGAATTCGTCCACAATGTCCCTCTGTTCAGAATGTGCATGCATGGTAGCCAAATATCGGGGGAGATTCAACGAACGAGCCGCGGATTGCTTGAATTTCGCCCCTTATTCATCTATTCTCACATAACATTGGAAATCGCCTGAACTATGACTCGCACGCAAATGTTCCTCATTTTCTTCTCGGTCGTCCTCACCATATACGGTCTGATCAATACCTACATCTTTCTTCGGGGATGGCAGGCGATCCCAGCCGAGTCTCCGTGGCGAACGGCCTATGCCGCCCTGTTCTGGATGCTTGCGCTCTCTTTTATAGCGGGACGGATCCTCGAACACGTGGCGCTTTCCTGGCTCAGTGATGTTCTCGTCTGGACCGGTTCGTTCTGGCTTGCGGCGATGGCGTACTTTCTCCTCATTCTTCTGTGTATCGACCTCCTCCGGCTCATCGACCGATTCGTTCCGCTCTTTCCAGGATCTCTGCGCTCGCTCAGCATGACGGGGCGACAGCTCATCGCTGCAGGCATACTTGTGGTCGTTGCCCTCGCCGTGACGTACGGTCATCTGAACGCCCGCACTCCTCGCGTACGGACGATCGAACTCACCATTGCGAAACGATCGGCGGTCCCCTCGCTGAAGGTCGTCGCCGTTTCGGATGTCCATCTCGGCACGCTGGTGTGCCGACGATTCTTTGCACGCATTGTCGAGGATATCAACGCGCTCGATCCGGACCTCGTGCTCTTCGCCGGCGACGTCATCGATGAGGACCTCGAACCGGTGATCCGGCAGGACCTGGGGGAGAGCCTCAAACGGATCAAGAGCCGGCTGGGCGTGTACGGGATCACGGGGAATCATGAATTCATCGGAGGGGTGGAGGAAGCCGCGGCCTATCTGACCGAACACGGCGTTCGCTTGCTGCGGGATTCGACCGCGACGGTCGACGACGCGATCGTTCTTGTCGGCAGGGAGGACGTGAGCAGAAGGCAATTCGAGGGGAAAGAGCGTCGACCGCTCGAGGAATTCGCCGGGTCGATCGACCATTCGTTGCCGATCATCCTCATGGACCACCAGCCAATCGACCTGCAGC
>JALONE010000125.1 GCA_025455125.1 Bacteroidota bacterium | reverse complement strand
GGATGCTCGTCGTCGGACCTGCCGCGTTCATCGTCCACTTCTCCCCTTCCTTCAGCGCAACCGGGCCGCAGTGGTAGATGATGCCGCCGTCCAGGCTGACGGGAGAATCGTGCGTCATGAGATGATGATGCAGCACGTCGCGTCCCATATGCATGATGCCGTTCAGGAGCAGGATATCTCCGACATGGAGACTGCGAACCTTCTCCTCGGTCAGCGGCAGAGAAAGACGGATCTCTTTCCCCGAGAGAGGCAGCGACGTCTCCTTTGCCATCTTGAGCGCCGGCGCATCGTCCTTGTACAGCCACCGTTTGATCGCGCCCGTGTTCGGATTGAGAACGACTCCGAGCCGGCGAAACGCCCAGCAATTGTATGCGACGCTGACGAAGAAACTCGCCGGCAGGCGGTGATACACGCCGACCTTGCAGCCGATCAGGGTCGATTCTCCGCCGAATCCCATTGGACCGATGCCGAGCGTGTCCGCGTTCTCGAGGATGTACTGTTCGAGCTTCGCCAGTTCGGGATTCGGATTGACATCGTCGAGTTCGCGGAAGAGCTGTGCTTTTGCAAGCTGATACCCGGACGTACGGTCGCCTCCAATGCCGACACCGATCGCGCCCACACTGCATCCCTGCCCCTGCGCCTGCCACACCGCATGCATAATGCACTTGCGGATCCCGTCCATGGTACGATCGGCACGCCCGAGGTGCGCCAACTCGCACGGGAGCGAATACTGGATGTTCTTGTTCTCGCATCCTCCGCCCTTCAGGATGAGCTTCACCTCGATCTCATTCTTCTCCCACTGGTGGAAGTGAATGACGGGAACTCCCTCACCCAGATTGTTGCCGCTATTCTTGCCGGTCAGCGAGTCGACCGCATTGTTCCGGAGCTTCCCAAGACGCGTCGCTTCGGCCACCGCGGCTTTGATCTGCGGAACGAGTTTCACCTGGTTCACACCGACCGGAGTCTTGATCTCGAATGTCGGCATGCCTGTATCCTGGCAGATCGGCCCGCTGTTGTCGCACGCCATATCGACGTTGATCGCCACCGTCTTCGCGGCGAGGCCTGCCTGCGATTTCGCATCTTCCCGCGCTTCCGCCGCCTTCAGCGCCCGGCGAACATCTGGGGGCAAATTGGTCGAGGTCTCAATGATGAGGTTCAGGATGCTCGCCTGGAATTTCGTCATCCTCTTCGGTGCCGGAATCGCTTTCTTCCCCTTCTTCACGCTCACCCGTTTCACCGGACGCCGCACAGCCTTTGTCTTGCGAACGACCTTCTTCTTTGCCATACTATTCTCCTTCGATCAGTTCAGTCGAGGTTGCGTGTGTTCTTCGATCCAATCCAATACCGTGCGATACCAGAGTTCGGCGTTCTGCGGCTTCGCGACGAAGTGCCCTTCGTCCGGGAAATACAGCATCTTCGACTTCACGCCCTGCCGCTGCAGCGCCGTGAACAGCTGAAAGCCCTCACTCACATCGACACGATAATCCAGCTGTCCGTGGACGACGAGGGTCGGTGTCTTGAAGTTCTTTGCTTGTTCCAACGGCGACCATTTCTTGAAGAGCTCGGGATGCTGATACGGCGTTCCGCCGAACTCCCATTCGGGGAACCACAGTTCTTCTGTTGTCCCATACATGCTCACTGGATTGAAGACGCCGTCGTGGGAGACGATGCACGCGAACCGGTCCGTCGAACCGAGGAACCAGTTCATCATGTACCCGCCGTACGATGCCCCCGCAGCCGCGATGCGGTTCCCGTCGATGAAGGGAAACTGCTTCAACGCGGCGTCGAGACCGTTCATCAGATCTTCATACACGCGTCCGCCCCAGTCGCCGCTGATCTCATCCGTGAACCGCTGTCCGTATCCCGTGCTTCCGCGGGGATTGATGAGCACAACGACGTGACCGCGAGAAGCGAACATCTGCGCGTTCCAACGATAATGGAATTGGTCCCCCCACTGTCCCTGCGGACCACCGTGGACGAGGAATACCATCGGATACTTCTTCGTCTGATCGAACTTCGCCGGCTTCACGAGCAGTCCGTGGACCTTCGCCCCTTCGGCCCCGGTGAACCAGAATTCCTCCATCGGATTCATTTCCAGTGTCGCCAATCGCTCGCCATTGATGTTCGTGAGCAAACGGAATCCGGAACCATCGACATTCACCGCGGCAAGCTCCGCAGGACGGTTAATCGTTTCGTGGAGGAAGATCAGCGTTTTGCCATCTGGTGTAAGGCGGAGCTGCGTGGCCATGCCTCGTTGCAGCAGCGGCTTTGCGGACCGATCCGCAAGCATCAGCCGATAGATCGCTTCCCGCCCTCGCTCGTCGGCGTTGAAGATGATCGCCTTCGAGTTCGGAAGCCAGACGACATCATTCACGCTCAGATCAACGCTCCCCGAGATCACGGTGTGCGTTCCGGTCACACGGTCGAAGAGGGTCAATTGCCGTTGGTCCGCCTCGAACATCGGACGACGCATCTTACGATAGGCGATGTATTTCCCGTCGGGGGAATAGAGCGGCTGACTGTCATTCGCAGGATTATCGGTGATCCGGCGGATATCGCCGCCGTTCACGGGAACGACGTAGAGTTCATTATTGGTGCTGATGGCGACGAGCGAATCGGGATTGCGCGTGAAGACGATCTCCTTACTGTCAGGCGAGAACGCGTAATCCCATGCGCCGCCGAGGTCGATCGGGGGGGTGTCGTAATCTCCGGGCGTCAGGTCACGCGGGATTCCGCCTCCAGCCGGCATGACGAACAGATGACTTCTCTTTCCATCTTTCCAATGATTCCACACGCGATACGGAAGTGTCGTGAAGACCTTCGCCTTCACCTTGCTTGCTTCGTCCGCCGCCATGCGCTTTTCCGTGCAATCGAGGTCCGGGCATTCCGGGTATACGTCGGTCGCAAATGCGAACCACTTTCCGTCCGGAGAGACCGTTACGCCGGAAACCCCCGCCGCCAGATTCGAGATCTTCCGCGCTTCACCGCCGTCAACCGGGATCGTCCAGATCTGCGGCGATCCATCGCGGGTCGAGATGAACGCGATGCTCTTCCCGTCGGGCATCCATCGCGGATTGTTGTTGTGCCCTCTTGCTGAGGTGAGTTGTCTCGGCGCACCTCCGGCAACCGGGACCAGATAGAGATGGCTCCCGGACCTGTTCTCAGCCATGAGTTGCGTCGTCATCACGAATACGACCAACTTCCCGTCGGGGGAGACCTGTGGATCTCCCAGACGACTGAACCCGATCAGATCATTGAACGTGATCGCTCGCTTCGTCTGCGACGCAAGGGGAGCGTTTGCAAGCGCCAACAAAGCGGCAACAATAAGCAACACCGTTCGCTTCATCAGTGACCATCCTTTCCAAAGAGAAACACCATCGGCCTCCACAATCGTGCCGCCCACGCGCGTTCGTTATGCTCTGCCGCAGCGTCGTAGAACTTCACAACCTCTGTTCCATCGGCGTACCCCTGTTCTACCAGAAGCTCATACATGCGGTCCATGCCGGGCTTCAACGAGGCTTCCCCTCCGACCCCGCCACAATCCATGTAGACGCGCAGATCGTGCTTCGGTCCATGATCCTCCGCGACGGCGTTGAGCAGGCTGCTCGCACGCCGGTCGAAGACGCTTGAGAGACATCCGGCTTTCGAAAACACGTCCGGGTGCCAACGAAGGAACAAGAAGGAGATAAGTCCACCCATCGACGAACCCATCACCGCCGTGTGCTCACGGCCGGGCAACGTCCGATAGGTTGAGTCGATCAGCGGTTTGAGACGTTCCACCACAAACCGGCCGTAGGCTCGTCCCTTGTCTGTGTCGGAATACTCCGGTATGCGGTCAGGAGAGTTCGTGATGCCGACAATAATGACAGGCTCGATGGCCTCTGCACGAATGAGGCTGTCGGCGACCTCGTCCGCGTGCCAGTCATACCCGATGAACGAGGTGGACGGATCGAAGACGTTCTGTCCATCGTGCATGTAGAGAACCGGGAAGCGCCTGGAGGGTTGATCGTTGTAGTCCGGCGGCAGCCAGACGATCACATCGCGGGCATAGGCCAGCCCTTCACCAGAAAGGTCACGGTGATATTCGACCCGACCGGTGATCCCGCCCCCCGGCGTTACCGCCTGGTCACTCCATGAGATCGGACGCAATTCCAACAGGGTGTCACCACGCATCGTCAGCACATGATTCGACGGAATGATCCCATTCTGATAGATCGCCTGGCTGTTCCATGAGCCGCGCGTGATCTTGAACTCGACGACATCACCATGGGCGAGCTCGAGTGTGAATTCCCACACGGACTCGGAGCGTCTCTGCATCGGGATCCGGCCGGGATTCCAATCCCCCAGGAGCGGCGAATTCCCCGCGATGAATATCTGGCTTCCGGGTGGCGTATCAGGCGGAACGATAACTCGAATGTTCAGTCGTGAAGGAGCACAGGCGAACAACAACGTGGACGCGAAGCACAGCGAGAAACAAAGGAGAGTCTTCATGAAGGGAACGTAGCGAAAACCTCGAATGGAATCAATGCAAACGGGACGTTCAGACGACAGCCGGCTTCAAAATGATGCCCTTCCCACGGTGACCATTGATCCGCACCGAAAGAGGTTGTGCGAAGCGAAGGTGCCGCACATAGCGGAGATCCTCAACTGCGGGCTGGTTTTGGAGCCATCCCCAGTCAAGCGCCCCGTGTGCCAATGTATCGTGAATGGTGAAGTACCCCACGCCGAATGAGGTGATATTCTGGAAGAAGTGTGATCCCTGCGAAGGCGTGACATCGATGTCGGTGAACCCGCACTCGACGATGACGATGGCACCGGCAATTTGATCCCACGTCACCGGAATCCCGAGCCAGGGATCATAACTCCCCCAGCGTCCCATTCCGATGAGAAGATACGGCCGGCGCTCCGCGACGAGCTGGGCATTCATCCGCGCTACTTCCTGTGCCACATCCGCTGTGTGCGCGCGCTCAAAACGCGCCTTGTCGACCACCACGATATCA
>JALONE010000124.1 GCA_025455125.1 Bacteroidota bacterium | reverse complement strand
AATGATGGGTCCCTTGATTGGCCTGATCGGAGTGACGGGAAGCGAACCCGCGGGCGGTACCGGACGCGCGGCCGTCGACACGGCGCATGCTGTTGCGCATGGCGGCGGACACGGCGAGGAATTCGACTTCATGCACTTGCTGGACCACATGAAGGACTCGCGCGAGATCGAGATCCCGTTCGGCCATGTGACGCTCCCGCAGTTTCCCCCGGTCGAGGTCGGCGGCATGATGATCGACCTCTCTCCGACGAAGCACGTCTTCTTTCTCCTGCTTGCCGGCCTTCTGCTCGTGATCGCCGCCGTTGCTGTGGCGCGTTCCTACCGAAAGGGCCCGGTGCCGACCGGATTCACCAATCTCATCGAGGTGCTCATCGTCTTCATCCGCGACGAGGTTGCGCTCCCGAACATGGGACCGGGAGGAATGAAATACATTCCGTACCTGCTCACGACCTTCTTCTACATCCTGCTGATGAATCTCGCGGGGCTGGTTCCCTACGGTGCCACCGCGACCGGGAACATCATGGTCACGGCGGGATTGGCGAGCCTTGCCTTCGTAATGATCCAGGTCGCGGCGATTCGCGCCCAGGGGATCAAGCACTACATCGCGCACCTGACGGGCGGCGCCCCGTGGTATCTCTGGCTCATCATGATCCCGATCGAGATCCTGGGTCTGTTCACCAAGCCGTTTGCGCTCTGCATGCGGTTGTTTGCGAACATGTCCGGCGGCCACATTGTCTTGCTCTCGCTGTTCGGATTGATCCTGATGTTCCGCTCCTATGTGGTCGGCGCGATGACGATCCCATTTGTGGTCGGCATCAGCATGCTTGAGCTCTTTGTCGCATTCCTCCAGGCGTACGTGTTCACGATGCTGACCGCGCTGTTCATGGGATTGGGCATGCAAGTGGAGCATCAGGAGGAAGAACATCATTGAACATGCAGTCGTTCGGTCATTCACGTCACTCTTACAGTTCAATAACGAGGAGAAGTCACTAATGGAAGCAACAGCCGTCGCATACCTTGCCGCCGGATTTGGAGCAGGCCTTGTCGTGTTGGGTGCCGCGTTCGGGATCGGCAAACTCGCCGCCGCAGCCATGGATGCCAGCGGACGTCAGCCGGAGGTCGCCCCGCAGGTTCGGGTCTCCATGCTGATCGCCGCCGCGCTCATCGAAGGCGCGACCTTCTTCGCGCTCGCGATCTGCATCCTTCTCGCACTGAAGTAACCATAAGGACCTGATCCATGTTTGAGATCAATCCCGGACTGATCGTCTGGACGATCATTTCGTTCCTCATGCTCTTGTGGGTGTTGACGAAATTCGCCTGGAAGCCGATCCTCAAGTCGCTCGGGGAGCGCGAAGGCGCCATCCGCGGCGCGTTGGAGGAAGCGGACAAAGCTCGCTCCGAGGCCGCGCAACTGCTGAAGCAGAACGAGCAGAACATGGCCCGCGCGGAGGAGGAGTATCAGAAGTTGATCCGCGAGGGTCGCGCGTTGGCCGAGAAGATGAAAGAGGAGATCGTGGCCAAGGCACGGCAGCAGGCGCAACAGGAGGTCGCGCGCGCAAGCGAGGAGATTCAGCGGAATGTCGAGACCGCCCGCCAGCAGCTCCGCGCCGAAGTGGCGGACCTGGCGATCAAGGTCGCGGAGAAGATCCTCGACGAATCGCTCGATGCCGCGAAGCAGAAGAAGATCGTCGATTCGTTCATTCAACAGCTCCCGAAGAACTGAGCCCATGAGGCAGTCACGCATCGCCCGTCGGTACGCGGAAGCACTCATGCTTGCCGCAGAAGAACAAAGCAAGGCCCCGCGGGTCGCGGAAGATCTGCGACAGCTTCAGCGCACGATCCGAGAATCGAAGGAGTTCCATCTCTTCCTGAAGAGCCCGGTCATCAAGCGCGAGAAGAAGCGCGAGGTCATGCGGGATCTCTTCGCGGGTTCGGTGGATGGAATCACGCAGCAGTTCTTTGATTTGCTTGCCGAGAAAGGCCGCGAAGATGTGCTCCCCGAGATCATCGAGGCATTTTTCCGTCTGGAGGATGAGCGGCAGGAAATCGTCGAAGTGGGGGTGAGCGCCGCGGTCGACCTCACCGCGGAACAGGAACAGCGGCTCCGGTCGCAGTTCGAGGGATTGACGGGAAAGAAGATACGGATCGCCTTCCGTCGCGATCCGGCACTGGTGGGGGGCTTTGTCGCCCGCGTAGGCGACACGGTGTTCGACGGAAGCGTGAAGCGGCAATTGCAGCGGCTGCGCGAGCAGTTCGTCGCGCCGGTGCAAACAAACTGATGGCGTTTCGCCAGGAAATCCAAAGGAAGAGACATGGCAGAAGTACGACCAGATGAAGTTTCCACCGTGCTCCGGAGACAGCTTTCGGGGTTCGAGAAGGAAGTGGACGTCTACGACGTCGGAACCGTCCTGCAGATCGGCGACGGGATCGCGCGCATCTATGGACTTTCCAAGGTCATGGCGAGCGAACTCGTCGAATTTCCAGGGAACGTCTTCGGGATGGCGCTGAACCTCGAGGAAGACAACGTCGGGTGTGTCATCTTTGGAGAAAGCTCGCACATCAAAGAAGGGGACACCGTGAAGCGCACCGGGCGCGTCGCTTCCATGCCGGTCGGCGAAGCGATGCTTGGTCGCGTTATCACCCCGCTCGGGGAACCGCTGGACGGAAAGGGCCCCATCAAGACCGACAAGTTCCTGCCGTTGGAGCGCAAGGCGCTTGGCGTCATCGCCCGCGCGCCGGTCAAAGAGCCGCTTCAGACCGGACTGAAGGCGGTCGACGGGATGATCCCCATTGGACGCGGTCAGCGCGAACTGATCATCGGCGACCGACAGACCGGAAAGACCGCGATCGCGATTGATGCCATCATCAACCAGCGATACACGCATACCGAGCAGGCGAAGAAAGAAGGGGTCAAGCCCGTCTATTGCGTGTACGTCGCGATCGGCCAGAAGGGCTCAACCGTGGCGCAAGTCATGGCGAAGTTGGAAGAATCCGGCGCGATGGAATACACCACGCTCATCCAGGCCTCCGCCAGTGATTCTGCGCCGATGCAATTCATCGCTCCGTACGCCGGAGCAACCCTTGGCGAGTACTTCCGCGACAGCGGCCGCCATGCCCTGGTCATCTACGATGACCTGTCGAAGCACGCCCAATCGTATCGTCAGATGTCCTTGCTGCTGCGTCGTCCTCCCGGACGCGAGGCATATCCGGGCGATGTCTTCTATCTCCATTCGCGTCTCCTCGAACGCGCGTCCAAGCTGAACGACGATCTGGGCGGTGGAAGCCTGACGGCGCTCCCGATCATCGAGACGCAGGCCGGTGACGTTTCCGCATACATCCCGACGAACGTCATTTCCATCACGGACGGACAGATCTATCTCGAGCCGAACCTGTTCAATGCCGGTGTTCGTCCGGCCATCAACATCGGCATCTCAGTTTCCCGCGTTGGCGGCAATGCTCAGATCAAGGCGATGAAGCGCGTTGCCGGTCGTCTGCGCATCGAGCTCGCGTCCTATCGCGAACTGGAAGCCTTCGCGAAATTCGGTTCCGACCTTGACAAGTCCACGCAGCAGGCGTTGCGCCGCGGTTCGCGATTGGTGGAATTGCTGAAACAAGGACAGTACGTCCCAATGCCGGTCGAGCAGCAGGTTGCCAGTATCTTCACGGGAACCAACGGCTACCTGGATGAGATCCCGGTCGGAGAGATCCAGCGTTTCGAGCGGGAGTTTCTCGAGATGATGAAAATGCGGCACGCGGCGTTGCTGGCGAGCATTGCCGAGAAGAAGGACCTGACGAAAGAGATCGAGGAACAGCTCCACGCGATCTCGAAGGAATTCCTCGAGAAGTTCAAGATGACTCTGAAGTGACCCCATGGCGACCCTTCGGGAGATCCGCCGGAGAATCTCCGGCATCCGAAATACGCAGAAGATCACCAAGGCGATGAAGATGGTCGCGGCCGCGAAGTTGCGCCGTGCGCAGGATTCCATCGTTGCCGCTCGCCCATACGCCAGGAGCATCGGCGCACTGATGCGGCATCTGGTCGCCAAGATGGATGCATCGGCCCATCCGCTCTTTCAGGCACGTGAGGTCAAGCGCGTCCTCGTGGTGGTCGTCACAGCCGACCGCGGCCTGTGCGGTGCCTTCAACACGAATATCATTAAGACGACGCTGGAGCATATCCGCCGCAACCACGCAACTAATGCGGGAACGGCGGACAATGTCCGGCTGATGACCGTCGGGAAGAAGGCGACGGACTTCTTCGGCAAGCGCGAATACCCGATCGTGGCCAAACACCCGGGGATCTTCTCGACACTGAACACCGGCCATGCGCGTACCTTCGTGCAAGAGATCATCGCGGGCTATCTTGCGGGTGAATTCGACCGGGTCGATGTCATCTACAACGAGTTCAAGAATGTGATCCAACAGCGGGTAATCGTTGAGCAGTTTCTGCCGATCTTGCCCGAGGAGATCAAAAAGGGGACCGATCTTCGGTCTCTGTCGCTTGTGGACTACATCTACGAACCCTCCTCGGCGGAGATCGTCGAGGCGCTGGTCCCCAAACACCTGCATTTCCAAATGTGGCGAATGCTGCTTGAGTCCAACGCGTCGGAGCAGGGGGCGCGCATGACCGCCATGGGCAATGCCACGGAGAACGCGAAGGAATTGCTTCGGGCACTCACGCTCTCCTACAACAAGGCGCGCCAAGCCGGCATCACGAAGGAGCTTCTCGAGATCACAAGCGGTGCAGAAGCGTTGAAGAAAGCCGGATAGCTTCATCCCACATTCGTGTTACGGGCCGCAGCTCGCACAGGGAGGCGGCCCGTTTGCATTTCAAGCCTATTTTCGCTATTTTTAATGCTGCGACTTCCGTCCACCGTCGCGGAGAATGCTGATGGGGTCGGAAGTCTTGCTGTCATTGGGAAAACGCTGAATGTTCGAAAGTCTGAGCCAAAAGCTGGAGCTTGCGTTCAAGAAGCTCCGCGGGCAGGGTAAGATCACTCC
>JALONE010000123.1 GCA_025455125.1 Bacteroidota bacterium | reverse complement strand
TCGTACGCCCGACCGGTGCGGATTCCATGAATTGGATGTAACCCTCATCCGCCCAACGAACTATACGGACGACGGGTATCCGATCAAGACGCGCGTCGGTGTCATCCGGAGCAACACGCTGTCGCAACTCGGCACGCTCGTGGATGAAGTCGCGAAAGATCCATTCTTCGCAGGTACGGCGATTCACGTCCGCAAGATCGACGAGGCGATCGAGTGGATCCCGACGAAGGAGATCCTTGCGCGTGCCGCCATCCCCGGCGTGGTCTCGATCGTCATGCTGGTGGGCGTTCAGACGAGCCAGTTTCCCCGCGCCCTCGACATCGCTTCGCGCTTCCTCCCGCATGGGATCAAGGTACTCATCGGCGGATTCCACGTGAGCGGATTGCTCTCCATGATCGGCGTGACTCCGGACCTTAAAAACGCAATGGCAGACGGAATCACGTTGGTTGCAGGTGAAGTGGAGGGAGGGCGATTGCTCGAGGTCGTCCGGGATGTGGTATCAGGCAACGGTCGATCACTCTACAACTTTCTCCATCCAAGACCCGATCTGCATGATGTGCCTGTCCCGCGGATCTCGAAGGACGAATTCGATAAGTTCGCCTCGCGCTTTACGACGATCGACACGGGACGCGGGTGCGTGTTCAATTGTGACTTCTGCACGATCATCAATGTGCAGGGCCGCATCATGCGCAATCGGGACCCGGAATGCGTCGTGCAATTCGTTCGACAGAGCTATCTCGACGCGGGGGTCTCGCACAGTTTCTTCACGGACGACAACACGGCCCGGAATCCGCGCTGGAGGGAATTGTTCACCTCACTCATCCGGATGCGCGAAGAGGAGAAGATCCCCTTCACCTTCATGATGCAGAGCGACCTTGCCGCCCGAAAGATGCCCGGCGGTGATTTCTTCGAACTCGCCGCGCGTGCGGGCTGCAACCAGGTCTTCTTCGGGGTTGAAAGCGTGAATCGCGAAAACCTGAGGTCCGAGGACAAATTCCAGAATCAGGTGAGCGAATACCAAGACCTCGTCGCCCACTGCCATTCGCTGGGCATCACCTGCCATGCCGGCTACATGGTGGGCCTTCCGTTCGATACGCCCGCGAGCCTGAACCAAGATATCGCTGAACTCCAACGGATGATGTTCGATTCCGCATCATTCTACATCCTTTCGCCGCTCCCCGGCTCCAAAGACCATCAACGGTGGTGGAATGAAGGGCGTTGGCTGGAATCGGATTTCAACACATACGATTCTGCTCATGTCGCCGTGAAGCCGGAACGCATGTCATCCGAAGAACTGATGAAAGCCTACCGGGACGTGTGGGAGCAATTCTATTCTACAGAGCATATGGTGAATGTGCTGAAGGTCTGGAAGGAGGACCGCCATCATTACAAGGAGCAACTGTCGTTCTTCGCTTGGTATCTCTATGCCTCCCGGATCGAAGGCCTGCATCCGATGAATTGCGGATTCTGGACCGTCCGGCGTCGATCGGATCGACGTCCCGGGTTCCCGCAGGAAGGGATCCTTGCGTTCCGGTGGCATCAACTAATGCGGCATACCTCCCGACTCTGGGGGATTGTGAAGCTCTTCTTCCAGCTCGAAGAGGTCTGGCTCCGAAGTCATCCGAAGAATCAGATCGACGAGGCGCTGCAGGAAATGATCGCAAAGGCCGGACACGGCATCAGCGATTGGCGGGACATTCGCGTGAAGGAGCTTGTGGCATTCTATGCAAAGTTGCGGGGGGAAATGCCCGAGATCGCAGTGCCTTCAGCCATCAGGCTTTGGTTTGCAAAACGAAATCCCTTCGCAAGCGCATTCACGCGGACGTATGCCCAACGAGTGTGGCGACAATGGTACCTGCACATATGGAATCCACTCAAATGGATCGAAGTATGGCTGTTTGAATGGGTGAATGGATTGCGATTTCTCAAGCATTTCCTGGGCGCGGCGCTGCAACCGACAACGACGCCGTCGGGACGGATCTTTCAACGGTCCGGAGTAGGTGGAGCACATTGAGGAACGAATCGCGCAGGCGGGCGCGGAATACTCATCAGAAGAAGTAGCGAACGCCAATGCCTGCATCCAAGCCAAAGCCTGTTGAAGGCGTCAGCTGGAGCGACGGAACGAGTTCGAGGAAGACATCGATTGGCGTGCGATGGGGCATCCATTCGATTCCGATCACACCCCGGACAGCGGCTGAACTTTCGTAACTCCCGCCACTGTTGATCCGACCTCCAATGCCGTAGTACAATGGAAATCGTTCGGACGAACGGATTGCATGAAAGGAATGCCAGAGGTAGTCCATATGAAAATGGACGCGGTTCCTTCCATCGTACCCGCTCTTGGAGTCCCCGATCCGGTCCCCTCCAATGGACCATCCAAGACCGAAATCAAACGCATTGTCCGATGACGTCCACAATTTCGCGCTGATCCCTGTCGGCTCACCGATGATCAAGCCTAACCCAAAACCCCGGTCTTGAGCGATTGCTCCTGTGACGGCGAGGAGCACGCACAGGACGATGACTGCACAACACGATCGTTTCACTTGGATTCTCCTTCGCTTGAGGGCTGCACGTGACTGAGGCCAACCTGCCGCTCTCACTTACCACATCGAAACGCTACAGGGAGGGGGCAGGCTGTCGCCAAGCAGGCGCTCACACGGACTTGCCTTGCGCAGAACACTAGGGCTTTGTCTGCTCGAGGAATCCCTGGATCGCCGGTCCATTCTTCTTCTCCCTCTTCGCCGCCCGTTTTTCCATCAAGGTCTTTGCCGGCGCTTTCTTCTGACCCTTCTTACTGCTCTGTCCTTTGCTCACGATGTGTCTCCTTGTAGTGTGGGAAATCCGAACCACCCGCTATTGTTGCGACGCGATCGATCCTCCGGGACATGACTGACCCACGAGTTGAATCCGGATGTCATGTCCGTAATGCTGACAACGCTTTGAACAATTCAATTTCCGCTTCCTTAAGATGTTCTGGCAGAACGATATCGACCTTTACCAGGAGATCGCCACGCTCATTCTTCTTTGCATAGACCGGCATTCCCAGACCCCGGAGGCGAAGCACTGTGCTATTCGCTGTTTCTTTCGGGATGACGACATCGACCTTTCCCTTCAAGGTTTGGATCCGAGCCTTTCCACCGAGCACAGCCGTATACAGGTCAACTGCGGAATCACGGTGGAGATCATTTCCTTCCACGTGAAATTCCGGATGGGGTGCGATCCTGATGGTGAGGTAGAGATCACCGTTTGCTCCGCCCCCCGATCCGCGTCCTCCTTTGCCCGGGATCCTCAACACTTGCTGGTGTGCAGCGCCCGGTTTGATCGTCACTCGAATCGTTTGCCCGTTGAGATGGATGGTCCGTGTTGTGCCGTGGAACGCTTCATCCAACGAGAGCACCGTTTCCGCTTCAATATCCTCGCCCGTGATGACAAGGCTGTGTCTTCCCGGCCGTCCGCCACTCCGCTGACCGAACAACAGTTCGAAGAGATCATCGAGGCCAATGTCGCTATCCGCCGCATCGAACGCCTTCGTATCCGTCCGGCGTGATCGCCCTTCGCCGTCACGTGCATACTTTGACCAGTCAAATCCTCCCGGCGGCGCCCCGGCTTCCTCGTAGCGTTTCCAGTCTGCCCCGAACCGATCATATTTCTTGCGCTTCGCAGGGTCGCTGAGGACTTCGTTCGCCTCATTCAGATCCTTGAACTGTTCTTCAGCCGCCTTATCGCCTTTGTTCTTATCCGGATGGTATTTGCGTGCAAGCATCCGATACGCCTTCTTGATCTCAGAGGGCGTAGCGGTCGTTCGAAGACCCAAGGTTTTGTAGTAGTCTTTGTACGTCATCATGACCCATCAATGTGGGAATGCGCATTCCCTCGACGCCTCACTTTCACCTTCGCGTGCCGTGGCATGATCGGGATGCGATCCAGAGAGATCCCCGGCCCGAGAAGAACCGCGATCCATCGAGTTGCATCACTCGCGTCGCAACCGAGCCTCACGATCATCGTGAGGGGAACACAGAGGAGCGCCCCAACGAGGCCGAGCAGATTCCCCCAAACGATCACAGAGACAAACACGACGAGCGGCGACAGACCGAGTCGAAGCCCCATGATCCTTGGTTCAACGATGTTGCCGAAGACCATGCCGATGACCAGGTATCCGGCTGCACTGAGCACGGCAGACGTTCCACCATATTGCACGAGGGCAAACAAGGCAGGAGGAAGGGCCGCGAGCACGAATCCGACATTGGGTATGAAATGAAGAAGGAATGCCAGCACTCCCCAGAGAATCGGAAAATCGACACCAAGTATGGTCAGCCAGAGCGCTGCCAGCGTGCCTGCGAGCAGGCTTATCAGCGTTTTGATGACCATGTAGCGTTTGATATCATTGAAGAATTTCGTCAGTTCCGGGAATGCCGCTTGCGGATTCCCGAGCACAGAGCGAAGTTTGGCTGGAAAGCTCGAGGCTTCGAGCAAAATGAATACGACAATGAAGAGGATCAGCATGATATTGGAAAGGCCCGAACTCAGCGCCGTAAACACCTCCGCAGTCAGACTCATCACTGCGCCGGGATTCACGTAGGTGAGCAAGACTTCATCACTGATCACGATCCCCTTCGTTTCCAACATGGGCTTGAGGGCGAGGAGCATCTCCTGTGCGCGCGCCTGGTAGGAAGGTACTGCGTCGGAAAACTTGTTCAGCGACATACCGAAGACAACACCGAGGCTCAGGAGAAGAACGAGCATCGCGGACAAAACGATCAACACAGCGAGAACAGAAGGAATGCGTCGTTGTTCCATCCATCGTACCGGCACCCTCCCGATGGCGGCAAGAAATCCGGCAACGAGGAAAATCACCAACATCGACTGCGCCTGATAGATCCCCCAGAGGATGATCACGGACGCCGCCATAATGGTGAGGAGACGCACTCCGCGATGAGATGTGTCATGACCACTCATACGTCATCCTCTCTTGTCCGGCACGATGCAGCCTGAGCGTGATCGAAGAATGATCCGTCCTCGCTGCTGC
>JALONE010000122.1 GCA_025455125.1 Bacteroidota bacterium | reverse complement strand
AGGCGCCCGATGAACAAGCATCGGTCCATCTCTGCAACATTCGTCGACACGAACTTCACCTACACGTTCACTCCGGAAGCCGCTCCTGTCGGGTTTGCATCCGTCAATGCACGCGGACTGAACGGCACGACCGGCGGCGCTGGCGGAGAGGTCATCCAGATCACTTCACCGAGCCAGCTGAGGTGGCTGTTGCTCTCAAGGAAGGATGCATCCGGCACGAAGCCCCATCCGCCGATCACCTTGCTGATCACCGGGACGCTGACGCACGACCTTCCCGGCGATTCGGCGATGTACTATATCAAGGAAACGAAGAACATCTCGATCGTCGGCGTTGGCGCTGATGCGAAGTGCATCGGATTCGGTTTCTACATTGTGCGCAGTCAGAACATCATCATCCGCAACATCGAAGTGGGGGATTCGCCGGACGGCATTTCGATCACGGAACCGGAGACGCACCACATCTGGGTCGATCACTGCACGCTGACCGATTTGCCCGCGAGCGACCCCAACGGTTCCAGCCACGACGGTCTGCTCGATGTGACGCATGGGGCGTCCCATGTGACCATCTCCTGGAATCGCTTCACGAATCACAGCAAGACCTGTCTGCTCGGACACACGGACGACAACCAGGCTGAAGACACGACGCTCACCGTCACGTATCACCATAACTGGTTCGACCACACGGTTCAGCGGAATCCTCGCGTACGCTGGGCGACCGCACACGTATTCAACAACTACTACGATAACAACAGTCTCTACGGTGTCGCATCCACACAGGAGGCGAAGGTCGTTGTGGAAGGATGTTATTTCCTGAATGTGCCGACCCCCATCGCTTCTGGATGGGATGCATCGGGACCGGGGGATGTGGTGGAACGGAACAATATTTTCGTGAACTCCGGCATCCCGCAAACGCGTGGGATCGCCTTTGAGCCCTCCCAGCGATATCCGTACACGCTGGATGACGTGAGTCAGGTGCCGGACATCGTCACCGCATACGCCGGCGCGGGGGTCTATGATTACTCGCTCCTCGCGACGCATGCCGAAGACACACCGGCAGCTCTTCCGGCAACTTGCGCGCTTTTCCAGAACTATCCAAACCCGTTCAATCCGGAGACAGTGATCAGTTATCAGTTATCGGTAGTCAGTGATGTGGACCTAAGGATCTATGATCTGCTCGGAAGAGAAATGGCAGTACTGGTAAACGAGAGAAGATCGGCAGGCCAGCATTCCGTGACTTGGAATGGCTCGACTGGAAGCCGTCCTCTCACCAGTGGTATCTACTTCATACAACTTCGAACGAATCAAACGGTCTCGACGGTAAAGGCGATCCTGATTCGGTAGCCGTCGACCAATCATCAATCAATAATCAGAAATCGACAATCATGGCTAATTCTATCGCACACGCCGACTTCCTCCTGGAGTCCCGCTCGGCCCGTCGGTTGTACCACGAGTATGCCGCGAACATGCCGATCATCGATTACCACTGTCATCTTTCACCTGCGCTCATCGCGACGAATCATCGATTCGCGAACATGCAGGAGATCTGGCTTGCCGGAGACCATTACAAGTGGCGTGCGATGCGCACCGCGGGTGTTCCAGAGAAATTCATCACGGGAGACGCTGAACCGTGGGAGAAGTTCCTTGCCTGGGCGAAGACCGTGCCGAAAACACTTCGCAATCCGCTCTATCATTGGACCCATCTGGAACTGAAGAGGCCGTTCGGTGTCACCGAATTGCTTCTGAATGAATCGACGGCGAAGCGCATCTGGGAGGAATGCAACGAGAAGCTTTCGCATCCTGACTTCACGACGCAGGGACTTCTGAAAACGATGAAGGTCGAGGCGGTCTGTACGACAGACGACCCGATCGACTCGCTCGAACACCATCAGGCATACGCGGCCCAGGGGAACACCGGAACGAAGATGGTCCCGGCGTTCCGTCCGGACAAAGCGATGGCGGTGGAGAATCCGAAGGCCTTCGCCGAGTATGTAAAGGCCCTGGGCAAAGCGGCGAACATGATGATCAGGGATTATCCGGGATTCCTCAAGGCGCTGCGGAAGCGACATGACTACTTCCATGCGAACGGATGTCGATTGTCGGATCATGGGTTGGAAACGACGTACGCCGCGGACTACAAGGAAGCGGAGATCAAGGCGGCATTCAAGAAACTGCTGGCGAAGCGTCCGTTGAACGAGATGGAGGTCGCCAAATTCAAGTCGGCGGTTCTATTCGAGTTGGCGGTCATGGATCATGAAAAGGGATGGGTCCAGCAATTCCATCTCGGAGCATTGCGGAACAACAACACCCGTCAGCTCACGCTTCTGGGTCCCGACACCGGATACGACTCCATCGGGGACTTCGAGATCGCGAGACCGCTGTCCAGGCTTCTCAACCGGCTCGACACGAACGATCAGCTGGCGAAGACCATCATCTACAATCTGAATCCCCGCGACAACGAGGTCATGGCGACGATGATCGGCAATTTCCAGGATGGCACCGTCGCCGGAAAGCTCCAATTTGGCTCAGCGTGGTGGTTCCTGGATCAGCTGGACGGCATGAAGAAGCAGATCGACGCTCTCTCGAACATGGGGCTGTTGAGCCAGTTCGTCGGCATGCTCACGGATTCGAGGAGTTTCCTCTCCTATCCGCGCCATGAGTACTTCCGGCGCCTCCTCTGCAACATCCTGGGAGACGAGATGGAACGCGGGCTGATCCCAAGCGATTTCGCGTTGGTAGGGACTATGGTGCAGGATATTTGCTATCGGAATGCAAAAAATTACTTCCCGTTTGTGTAGGACAAGCTGAAGCATGTCCAACAAGACAACTGTGCGACATGCTTTAGCATGTCGGTAAGCAGTTGGTCAGGGAATGGGATGATTGTTGCGCCTGCTTTGGCATGTCGGTAAGCGGTTGGTTAGAGAACTGGATGATTGTTGCGACATGCTTTAGCATTTCGGTAAGGGGGTGAGTAGGCCCTGCCGAAGCCCGTCTGCCGCACTCGACAAGCTGCACCGGTCAGGCTTGTTCGAAGGATCATTGCTTGTTTACTCTCAGATTCGTAGTTTAGGTCAATCTCACATACGTCTCACTTCGGACCCCTCCCGTGCCCAAGAAAATTCTGGTCGTCGACGACGAAGATTCCCTCCGAAAATCCATTGCCATCATGCTCCGCCTGAGGGGGGGGTATGAAGTCCTCGAGGCGTCGGACGGTCTGATCGGGGTCGATACCGCGCTCGCGGAGAAGCCCGACCTGATCATTAGCGACGTCTACATGGATAACATGAACGGCTTCATGATGATCGACGAGATCCAATCCACTCCCGATGGAGCGAAGATCCCGGTCATCATGATGACCAGCGCGGCGCAAGGTGCGGGGGCGTGGAAATCCGGAGCGGCGGTGGAGTACCTGGACAAAGGCTTCACGCTGCCGCAACTGCTGGAGGTCGTGAAGCGCATCCTGGGAGAGTAGAAGCATTGAGGATTGTGCCCGCCTGCCGAGCAGATCCATTGAGGCGGGCAGAGATTGTTGATTGCGGATTGACAGGAAATAAAGAAGCCCGTCTACCAAGAACCAGGTCGACGGGCTTTCTGCTTCCTACATATCCCTTGCTACTTCTTCGGATACGGCGGCATCGGCGCAAACTTGAACGGCGCCGTTTCCATCTTCCGCAACGCTTCCTTGATGGCAGCATCGAGCTGCGCATCCTTCCCGGCGTTCATGCTTCCCGGATCGTTATCAACCACGATGTCCGGATCTGCTCCATGATTCTCGACGATCCACTTGCCATCGGCGCCAAAGAACGCATTGTTGGATTGATGAACGGTCCCGTTGTCGATCGTTGCTTGCCCATTCAGAATGCCAACCAGTCCGCCCCAGGACGGGACGCCCACCACGGTCCCGAGCTTCCGCGCCTTGAAGTGATCGACGAATGCCTCACCGTCCGAACCGTTGTTCTCGTTTGAGATGACCACGTAGTTCCCGTTCCCTGCGGTGCCGGGATAGCGGAAGGGGACCATGTTGCGCAGGACGTTGTAGGATGTGACCTTTCGTTCGAGCTTGTCGATCAGGAAATATTCGGTCCATCCGCCGCCATTCCGGCGCACGTCGATGATGACCCCTTCCTTATATCGGAACGCTCTCCAGTATTTGTCAAACTCGCCAACGCCTCCGGCCCCCATCGCATTGATGTGCATGTAGCCCAGTTTTCCGTCGGACGCCTTCGTGACGTGGGCGATGTTGTCCGCGATCCAGCGGTGATACCGAAGCTGCTGCTCGTTCCGAACGGGGATTACTTCGTACGTGCGGGCCCCCTCCAGCGTTGGCCGCTCATTCACGGTCACGCGGACCTTTTGTCCCGCAGTCACCTGCAGTAGTTTCCAAAAATCGGTCGGCACGCGAAGCGGCGTTCCGTTGATCGCCAGGAGGTAGTCGCCTTCCTTCACTCGAATATCCGGTCGAGCCAACGGCCCCTTGAGGTCGGCGTTATAGGCCGTTGCTCCATAGATGGTCGCGAGCCGGTAGTAGCCGGCCTTTGCGTCCGGTTGGATGTCCGCACCGAGCATCCCGGTGAAGACGGGGGATGTGGGTGCTGTCAGCGGACCGGCATCGCCGCCGCCGACGTAGGTGTGCGAGACGCAGAGTTCGCCGACCATCTGAGAAAGCAGCCAGTTCAGATCTTCGCGAGATTGGAGCGAAGGAATGTATGCGCGATAGAATGTTCCCATCGCGTTCCAGTCCCGCCCGTGCATGTTTGCATCGTAGAAGAAATCCCGATACCACCGCCATGTGTCGGTGAAGATCTGGTTCCATTCCTGTTGGTAGTCAACGTGATACAGCATGTCGGTCAACTTCACAGTCCCCGCGACCGCTTTGTTCTGATACGCGTCGGCCACGCTAGCCGTGAAGAGATCCCCCCCGCGGCGGACGATGATTCGTTCCGCGTTGTCGGAAAGGGTGAACGAAGAGATCGTCTCTTCCAGGACGACCTCCTTTTGCTTATCCATGTCGAAGATGTGAAGTTTCCACTTTTTCGCGCCCCCCGGTTTGAAGATCTCTTC
>JALONE010000121.1 GCA_025455125.1 Bacteroidota bacterium | reverse complement strand
TCCTGCTGAAGGAGATGCGAACCGGGGATCCCATAGATCTCCCGCGAATCCTTCTTCATCGGCCGTTCCGCGGGAAGCGGAATGGCATCTTGTCCCATCATCACGGCACTTGAGATAAGAATGGCGAACACCGAACGTGCGATTTTCCTCACCGATAGTCTCCTTCTGCAATCTCACTGAACGTCATAGGATTCAACCACGACGGCCGGTCCTTGCGGCTCCGTCCGCAGACGGCCAACGACTTGTATGATCTTCCCCTGAATTGAACGAAGTTTCTGCAGGACGGCGGCATCCGCCTCCAGTCGATAGACGGTGCCGTCCAATGCTTCAACGGCAACGCTCGTGAATGGCTCGTTGCCGATCACCACCACGCGACCTTTTGTATCGATCGGCGCTCCGTCGGCTCTCGATGCTGAACATGAACTGAATGCGATGCCCAGTACGAGTATTGTGGTCACAGCCCAGGTTCGGACCATCGTAGCTCCTTGTTCGGATGGAATCCGAACGTAATATCGCGGAGTTTCTAGACAATTGCTATTGAACCAGCGCCACCTTGCGAATCGTCGATTCCCTCGAGGTTCGGGCGCGGACGAGATACATGCCACTCGGAATGTCTTCAGGCGACCAAACAATTGAATACTCTCCTGCTGACATGACACCCTTGGAGAGTTCATCCACCTTCCGTCCTGCCACGTCAAATACCTCCACCACGACATACTCCTCCCGTGGCATCGACAGGCGAAGCATTGTGGAAGGATTGAAGGGATTGGGATAGTTTGCCGAGAGTGCCAGATGGGATGGTACGATCGATCCTGCGCTGTTTTCCGCGGCGACGCCAGAGGGAACGAGCATCGTCGCCGAATATGCGATCACAGCCTGAGACGCGCTCATGTTCGTCACAACCACGTTGGCTTGCGTGAGAGAGGAGGGATAACCATTCAGCACGTATGCGGTCGCCGGCAAGAGCGTTCCGACGAACGCAGAAGAAGGACCGCTGCCGACGATCTGTACGACGACGGATGCGGTGGATGTGTACAAGAACCTCAGGAGGTCTCCCGCGAAAAAGGTGTACACCTTCGTTCCATACGGAAGGACTGTATCGGCCGTCGTTGGCACATCCTGTGCAACGTACGTCTTGTGCGGCATTGGATAGATGGATATCGGAACGAGGAATCCGTAGCGCGGATCATACGTGGCATCGTTCAGCGACGTCGCGACGGCAAAATTCGCGAGGACATCCGCAAACTGGAGGGATGAACCCATCGCCGTGAAGGCGTCATTATATCCTGCTATTCCGTTGGTGGTTTGCGAGACGATGAGCTTGGTCAGCGCACTGCCGAATTGTTCGACCATGTACCACGAGAACAGTGCCGCACGAGAATAGTCATTGAGGATATTCGGCGTTGTTCCCCAAGACATGAATGGGACGTTCGTATTCGAGTAGTAGGAGGATGGACTGCGCAACGAGTACCCGCAAAGCTTGCTGGCTGATTCCGACATTCCTTCATTGACAAACGACTCCTCATTCGCATCGCGGTTGAAATGGATCATGTGCTGGAATTCGTGCGCCGTCACAGAACACGCGGTGTTGAAACTCGACGGATTGGAAAGATTGGCGGGATTTGCATCGAGATAATAGATCTCCGCTTCATTCGAACGACGGCTTCCTTGCGGGTCTCGGTACTCATTGAGGCTGTAAAAGTATCCGGCAACGTAACTCCCCGTCCCCGAAAATGAATCGAGAATATTCAGCATCAGGATGATGATACGGGGATCGGAATCTACATCGGGCGGATTGCCGAAGTACTCAACGTCGAGTTGGTAGATCCCCTTGGTCGAATCGGCAGGAGTCCGAGAATCGAAGGCGCTCACGATCGCGTCGACGGCTTCCTGCGTTACGCGGCTCCCCCACATGGAGTCCTCGACAAACACATAACAGTGCGTCCCAACCGCTCGGCAGGTTGAATTGACGGCGTACTCCGTGTTCGTGACAAGGTTTGTCGCCCACCAATCCTTCGCAACGCCGACTGAAAAATTCCAAGCCGCGTCCTTACGCAGCGGAGCGAGGCTCACTGGGCTCGTGCCTTGAGCAGCCGCGAGTTCCTGCATGTGCGCTTGCAGAAGATGGGAACCGGGTATGCCAACGAGTTCTTGGGACCATGCATCCTTGGCAGTCACTCCCATCAGTGTGAAGACGAGCGCTATCTGAATTCTCGTTCGTGCCATTCGTCTATGATATTACCTATTCCCCGATTGCTCCACTGTGTCCGAGGTCACGACCTCGTTGGAAGCGTTCAGCACATTGACGATCGTTTCACGGTCTGCCGATCGATGTGCATGGACAACCTTCCAATTCTGGTCGATCCGTCGGAATATAAACGTCGTCGGAAGGTACTCGTCACGCTCTCCACCCAGACGATAGGACTGTCGAACAATGAAGAATGCGTAAGCAAAGTCGCCTGAGACCTCCACGCTCACGATCTCCAACCGAGAGGCGTAATCGCTGATCAACGGAATCGCGCGTTCAAGCCGCGTTTTGGTCGAATCCAATGGCTCGCTCACGCCCCAGTATGTCACATAGTAGACCGACTCGTCGAAGAGCGCATCAATGATCTGGTCCGTATCCACGGCTTCACCCCGAAATGCTCGAGTCAGGCCTTGATGATAGGCTTCGATCTGGTGTCGGATTTCCTGTTCATCGATTTTCCGCCGGGAGAGTTCGTCATCGTTCGTGCAAGCGATCAGGAGTACGAGTAAGACGATGGACCACCGTTTCATTTTCACCTCCAAGGTAAGAGCTGGACCTTGCGTGCGTCGGACGTGGCAGCAGTCCGATGCGAATGATGCCGTAATATATCCACCCCTCGAAGGAAATACAACGGTGACCGCAGACAGTTCTGAGTCAGGAAGTGAGAACTGGGAGTCTACACCGCAGAGGTCCGCGTGGAGTGCGACGGGTGGGCGAGCTGGTATGTCAGGACGCTTTCCCCCGAACTACGGCTTGATATTGACCTTCAGCGAATAAGAAGTCGGAACTTCGCTGAACCCCGGAAAGCCCGGGCTGCGGCCGAATTCCCGATGGTGATCATCGAGGACGTTCTGCGCAATGAGTGAGAGATCCAGCCACGAAGCAGCACGAACCCCCAATCGTATATCGAGTGCGCGATACGGGACAACTCTCAGCGCAGGAAGCGCGTCGACGTATCGATACATCGCATCGGCTTCGAGCGAGCGCGAGAGCTGGAATGACCACCACAGATGGGCTTGATGTTCCGGCAGTTGTCCCTCGTACGCTGCAGCACTCGCGTCGCTGCTTTGGGAATCTCTTCGCAGGCTCATCTTCGACCGCGTGAGGGCAGCTTTCCATCTCCACCACGACGCGGCCTGCCACGCAACACTTGCTTCAAGGCCGTACACTTCTCCATCCATCATGTTCGCTGCTTGGAGCTCCGGTCGTTCCGGAGTTCCCCCCACAAGTTCCCGCGTTCCCAAGTCCCTGCAAAAGTGCTCAAAGCCAACAAGATCGATCGTCACGTCATCCATCCATTGCCCTCGATATCCCAGTTGCAACGCAATGATCTTCTCCGAAATCGGATGAGGATTGGGAGTCGATACCAGGAACGGCGTATTAATGTAGAGATCCGCCTCATCGGTTGAAGGAGCCCGAACGCCTCGTGAAGCATTCACCCAAAGGCGATGATCCTCTGCCGCGCGCCAACTCGCACGAATCGACGGTAAGAACTGCCAGTCCGCTAGGCTGTGATATTCAAGTTTTGCACCTGCGGTCATATCGAGCACACCCGGCACGAGCTCGATCGCATCCTCAACGACGACCGCAAACGAGTAGATATTGCGGACCCTTGGATCAAAGACATGCTGAGTGGTATTCAATGGTCGGGAATTCGTGTAGCGCGAGTTCAATCCAAGGCGCAGGCGATGTGAGGAACCCAACGCACGTTCATGGAAGACGTCGAGATCGACGATGTCGGTGTTCACCGGATTCTGGACCATGTGACGACGCACGCCGTCGTAGTAGAACTGCGCCACGGAGCGCGAGTCTGATTCCGTGGGCGCTTGCCAACGCCCCAACAGGTGGCCACCGAGCGCTTGGAACCGAAGCGGTTTCTGAGAGGAATATTGAAGAGGGCGCGCATAGTTGATTCCACCGAGCAACGTCCATTGTGATTCGTCCGCTCTTCCGTCGTCGAGCCGGAATCCCGCTGCGTATGAGTTCCAATGGTCTTCCCATTCTGTTCCATCTGCCTTGACAGAGTTTCCCCAGAACGAGGTTTTCAGAAATGTCCGCATCGCGATCGTATTGGAGAGCATTGTTCCATAGCGAACGGCTGCGGAACCCGGATCCGTCAAGCCGCCCCAAACGGAGGCAAGCAGTCCCTGGGACTGGAATGCATCCTTGGTGACAATATTGATGACACCGTTGTATGCATTCATCCCCCATGCGGATCCGCCGGGACCGCGCACGACTTCGATCCGATCGATCTCTTCCATCATAACGTCGAGCATGTCCCAGAACACGCCTGAGAACTGCGGCGTAAACACCGACCGTCCGTCAACGAGCACAAGGAGTTTGTTCGCATATTCGCTGTTGAATCCGCGAATAGAAACCGCCGGACGACTCGCATTGATCATGGCAACGTGAACACCGGGAACAAGTCGCAGCGCCTCGACGACCGTGCGAGCTCCCGATCGCCTGATGTCATTTGTGGTGATGACATACACAGCGGCGGGGACATTCTTGACGGCTTCTTCCCGTTGCGAAACGGAGATGATGCGGATATTTCCCAACTGCTCCAAGGAAAGCCAGGCGAGGGTGTCTACAGAGGAAACAGCACGAGGATATGCTTCCTGGGAGTAGAGCGGAAAGCACGGGAGTACGAGAGCGATAAGCGTGAGAACACATCGATGCGCGACAGTTTCCGGCAGAATGGACAGGCGAGACATACGTTCACCATCATCAAGTGAGCTGAACAGCGACTGCACGCCAACGAAAGAGAAAAACGGATCACCGGAAAGTCCGCGCAGGAATGTGTACCTCGTTGAA
>JALONE010000120.1 GCA_025455125.1 Bacteroidota bacterium | reverse complement strand
GCAGCAGGCGCATCTGCAGCAGATGATCGAGCGCCTGCGCAAAAGTCCGATCGCGGTCCATACGACCGATGCGAATGAACAGCATTATGAGGTCCCGACCGATTTCTTCAAGCTGGTGCTCGGCCGCAACATGAAGTACAGCAGCGGCTACTGGCGCGATGGCATCACGTCGCTCGACCGGTCGGAAGAGGACATGCTCGCGCTGACCTGTGAACGGGCGGAACTGGCGGACGGCATGAAGGTCCTCGAACTCGGGTGCGGATGGGGTTCGCTGACCCTCTTCATGGCGGCGAAGTATCCGAAGGCGCGCATCACGGCGGTGTCCAACTCCCGGACGCAGAAGGACTACATTGACGCAGAGGCAAAGAAGCGGGGACTGAAGAATGTGCGGGTCCTCACGGCGGACGTGAACCGCTTCGCGATCAAGGAAAGATTCGACCGGGTCGTCTCCGTTGAGATGTTCGAGCATATGCGCAACTACCAGCGGCTCCTCGAGAAGGTCGCATCGTTCCTGAAGCCGGATGGAAAACTATTCGTCCACATCTTCACGCACAAAGACTTCGCCTATCTGTTCGAGGTGCGGGACGAGTCCGACTGGATGTCGAAGTACTTCTTCACAGGGGGCATCATGCCGAGCGACGATCTGCTGCTCTATTGTGCGGACGACGTCGTCATCGAGAAGCACTGGCATGTTCCGGGCGAGCATTATGAAAAGACATCAGAGGCCTGGCTCGCGAGAATGGACGAGAATAAAGAGGCCATCATGCCGATCCTTGCGCGGACGTATGGTGAGGCTCAGGCGACGAAATGGTGGGTGTACTGGCGGGTCTTCTTCATGGCCTGCGCCGAGCTGTGGGGATACAGGGATGGGAGTGAGTGGATGGTGAGTCATTACTTGTTTCGGAAAAGATAGAAATCATAGGTCAGTGATTAGTCGAGTCTATTTCAGAATCGGCAAATGCAGATACTGCGTCACGGTGAGCCTGTCGAACCGTGTCGAAGCGTGAAAGTTTGTCGGAAATCCAGCCTTCGACAAGCTCAGGCTGACTCAGACGTCCCTCATTTTTTAAGATGGCTCCGAGTCGGTGGTTAGTGCCGAGCGTTGTCGAGGCATCAGGAGTCAGAGAAGATCTCATAGGAATACGTCATGATCGCGGCAATCACATTTCTTCTGTTTGCCTTCGGGCAGGCGGCGCCGGAACAACCGGTGATCGCATCGGCTCCTCCGTCGACGTACGTCGGGAAGGCGTTTGATCTGAAATCGGGGGCGCCCGTCTATACCGAAGTGCATACGGAGATCCGGGAGGGAGACAAGCGGGTCGGCGTTGACACGGACTACAAAGACGTGGACGGGAAAGTCATCGTTCGGCGCACGGTCAGTTTCCGGAAACATCCGACGCTCGCGGAGTTCCGGACCGAAGACCTTCGCAGCGGAGCGATCGAAGGCGCCGAATATCTTGGAGGGGACGTACGGCTGTTCTATCGAGATGCCGGGGAGGAGGAGTACAACGAAAAGCGCCTGGACATCCCGAATCCCGGGGCGGTCGATGCGGGCTTCAACAACTTCGTTCAGATGAATTGGGATGCGCTCCGAACCGGGAAGAAACTCTATTTCAACTTCGCTGTGCCGTTCCGGCTCGACTACTTTGGCTTCCGTGTCTATCAGGATGAAGTTGTGGAGAAGGACGGGCGGACGCTGGTCCAGGTCATCTGCGACATCGACAATTTCGTCCTGCGCCTGTTCCTAAAGCCCATCGTTTTGACCTACGATGCGGATGTCCGTCGGCTGGTCTCGTATGAGGGGATCTCGAACATCGCAGGAACCGAAGGAACGAACTACTTCGTGCGGATCGAATACGATCCATACGGACCGTAACAAGATACACCACAGAGGCACAGAGGACACAAAGGCCACAGAGTCAGTTTTGTAATATTCTTCTTTGTGCGCTCTGTGCACTTTGTGTCTCTGTGGTAGTGTGAACCACAGTAAATTCAAATCTTCCTTTGTGCTCTTCGTGTTCTCAGTGTCTCTGTGGTGTCTTTCATCCATGAACAGCAGGAACCTAATATCGTGAGTCGTGTAGGTATCATCGGAACAGGGATCTCGGGGATGGGATGCGCGTACTTTCTCAAGGACCGGTACGACATCACCCTCATCGAAAAAAATTCCTACGTCGGCGGGCACACGAACACCGTCACCGTTGACGAAGAGGGGACCCCGATCCCCATCGACACCGGATTCATGGTCTTCAACCATGTGACGTATCCGAACCTCCTCCGGCTGTTCCACGAACTCGATGTGCCGACGAAACCGACGAGCATGTCGTTCAGCGTCCAGCATGTCCCGAGCGGTCTCGAGTTCAGCGGCTCAAGTCTCAATCATCTGTTCGCCCAGCGGCGCAACCTGTTTCGTCCGCGATACTACCGCATGCTGATGCAGATCAACCGGTTCAATCACGAGGCACTCGAGGTTCTGTCCAGCCCCCGCTTTGGGATGATGACCATGGCGGAGTATGTCGCAGTGAAGGGGTACGGCGACGACTTCCTGCACAAGTATCTGATCCCGATGAGCTCCGCCGTGTGGTCGACGCCTCCGGACATGATGCTTAAGTTCCCGGCAGCGACGCTGGTTCGGTTCTTTCAGAATCACGGATTTCTTGGACTGGACACGCAGCACCAATGGTACACCGTCGTTGGTGGAAGCCAGACTTACCGGGATAAACTCATCGCTCCGCTCCGGGGCCGGATCATCACCAACAACGGTGCTGTCCGGGTGAGCCGGACAGAGGAGGGTGCGGACGTGACGCTTGCCGACGGTCAGCGCGTCTCCTTCGATCGCGTGATCCTGGCATGCCACGCAGACGAGGCCCTGGAGATGCTCGCTGCGCCGACGTCGATGGAAGCACGGCTCTTGCGGGAGTTTCCGTATCAACGGAATCGAGCGACCTTGCACACGGACGACCGGGTCATGCCGAACACGAAGCTCGCATGGTCCTCCTGGAACTACCGGATTGAAGAGGCGTCTCTAGGGAACGCAGCGACCTCGACGATTTACTGGATGAACAGCCTTCAGCATGTCTCGAAGAAGCGAAACTACTTCGTCTCGATCGACGACCCCGGCTCGGTGCGCCGGGAACACGTGTTGCGCGAGATCGACTACACGCACCCGACATTCACCCTCGGCTCCAAGTGGGCGCAGGCGGAATTGCCCAAACTGAATGTGGAAGGGCCGATCTCGTATGCGGGGTCGTATTTTCGGTACGGATTCCACGAGGATGGCCTGACGTCGGCGCTCGATACATGCCGTGCGATCACGGGGGATCCGATCTGGCCGGATGCGCCGGGATTGGCGGACGCATGAACTCGTCCCTCTACGATTGCGTCGTCATGCATCATCGGCTCGTGCCGCTGAAGCATCGGTTCGTCTACAAGGTGTTCATGTTCTATCTGGACGTGGATGAACTCGACGAGCTTGGACGGCGATCGTGGCTCTTCAGCCGAAACCGATTCAATCTGTTCTCGTTTCGGGATCGGGACCATCTCTGGCTCGATCGTCCCACGGTGCGGGAGAACGTCGTTGCGTACCTGAAGACGAAAGGAGTCGACGTCGGAAACGGACGCATCATGCTGCTGACCAATGTCCGGACGCTTGGCTATGTGTTCAATCCGGTCTCGTTCTACTTCTGCTTCGATGAAGCAGGAGAGCCGGTCTGTGCGGTGCCGGAGGTCGGGAATACGTTCCGCGAATTGAAGCCGTACCTCCTTGGACGTGATGCGCTGAAGGATGGGACATTCCGCGAGCGGCAGACGAAGCACTTCTATGTTTCCCCGTTCTTCGACCTCGATACGGTCTTCGAATTCCAGCTCGGCATTCCGGGCGAACGGCTGCAGGTCAAGATCGACGACTATCAGCGGGAGAAGAAGGCCTTCGTAAGCGCGCTTACAGGAACGCGAAGGAAGTTCACAGACGGAATGTTGGCGTGGTCGTTCCTGCGCATCCCGTTGGTCACGCTCAAGGTCATTTTCCTGATCCATTGGCATGCAATGTTGTTGTATCTCAAGAAGCTCCCATTTCATCGCAAACACGAACATCCGGAATTGCAACAAGAGGTGTACGTATGGAACAAGTGACTCGCCGATCAACCGTCCTGGAATCCTCCGTTCCCGTCCGGCGTCCGCTGGCGGAACGGATCGTACTGGATCTGCTGACGAAGCTTCCGCACGGGCATTTGCATTTGAGGCTCCCCGACGGAACAGATATCGCCGCCGGTTCTGCGGATTCAGCATATCGCGCGTCCATCCGCATTCAGCGTCCTGAGTTCTTCACGAAGGTCGTTCTGTATGGCGATATCGGATTCGCCGAAGCGTACATGGACGGCGATTGGGAGACCGACAATCTCACGGCCGTGTTGCAGCTCATGCTGTTGAACCTCGAGGAGATCGCGGTGTTGTCGGGATCGAAGCGCCGGTTCTCGCCGATGAACGTGCTGAAGGTCCTGAACCGCTTCGGTCACGAGTTGAGTCAGAATTCGAAGCGCGGGAGCAGGAAGAACATTTCCGCCCACTACGACCTCAGCAACGATTTCTTCCGGCTGTTCCTTGATCCCACCATGACCTACTCGAGCGCGGTCTTCACTGAGCCGGCGCAAACGCTTGAGGAGGCACAGATCGAGAAGTACGACCGTCTCTGTCGGAGGCTGAAGCTGCGTCCGGAGGATCATGTGCTGGAGATCGGAAGCGGTTGGGGAGGTTTCGCGGTCCATGCGGCGAAGAACTATGGCTGCCGCATTACGACGGTGACCATCTCAAAGGAGCAGTATGCCTACGCCGCGGAACGTTTCGCGCGTGAGGGAGTCGCGGACCGCGTCGAGATCCTGTTGAAGGACTATCGGGACATCGAAGGGGAGTACGACTAGGTAGTTTCGATCGAGATGCTGGAAGCGGTGGGGCACAAGTTCCTGCCGGCGTACTTTGGGAAGATCCAGCAGGTGTTGAAGAGGCAGGGGATCGCGGCGCTCCAGGTCATCACCAGCCCGGACTCACGCTATGCGCAGTTCCGAAAAGGGGTGGACT
>JALONE010000119.1 GCA_025455125.1 Bacteroidota bacterium | reverse complement strand
AGCCCGCCGGTCCGTCCCCCTGGCCATTGTCGCCATGACACGATGCGCAGTTCGCCTTGTAGAGGTCGCGTCCCTTCGCGAGAGCATCCGGGGAGGAAACGCCCGCGACGGTCGGATCGATCGGGGGAATGGTACGCGGCGCCTGGAGTGGAATGTCAGCCACGAATGCTGTCGAATCGCCAAGCACGACAGCCGCCACAGAGTTCTTTCCCACATCCGTCAGGCGATTGACGTACAACAGTCCGATCAGCACCAGCACACCGAAAAAGTACAGGTAGGAATACCCGAACAACTTCTCCGGCTTGTGGAACAGATCCTTCCAGTCGATCTCATCCTGAAACTGAACCATAGACTCCTCGCAACAATCGTAAATCCGAAATCTTAAATCCGAAATTGAACACCCCTCTCCAGCTTTGGGTCGCCAACGGGAACAAGACTATGACGCTTCATCTTGTATGACAGCATGGACACCACGAGGCCGGCGACCAACAGCGGCCATCCGAACGTTGACCAATCGAGTACTGGCGTCTTGCTGTACGTCGGCATCACCAGCCAGTACAGGTCGACAATGTGCGCGACGAGGATCCAGATCGCCATGAACTTCAGCCGCCGGGGATTCATCTTCGCCTCCTGCGGAAGGAGGACGAGATACGGCACTGCGAAATGCAGAATGATGAGCAGGATGGATACATACTCCCAACCGTTCTGCCAGCGGTGCAGGAACCAGAAGGTCTCTTCAGGCAGGTTTGCGTACCAAATGAGCAGGAACTGACTGAACGCGATATAGGCCCAGAAGTTGACGAACGCGAACAACATCGCGCCGAGACTGTACAGCTGATCGCGTTTGATGTTCGGCAGCATCCCCGCTTCATGCAGACGAACGACGATGTAGGTCACCGTTGCGACCGCGGCGAGAACCGTTCCGGAGAAGAAGTACACGCCGTAGATGGTCGAGAACCAGTGCGGCTCCAGGCTCATGCCCCAGTCAATGGCATTGAACGTCAGCGTCACGCCGAAGACGGGAAGGAATGCCGCCGCGAGCCGGACGTTATACGTCGTATATTTCTGATCCCTCGTGGTGTCCTGCTTCAGCGAATGACGCGTGAACAGCCAGTAGAAGAGGATCCACAGCGCGGAGAATGCGACGAAGCGTCCGGTGAAGAAGGGAAGATTGAGATACGGTTCTTTCGCGATGAGCAGCGGGTCGGAAGCGACGGCTTCCGTATGGGTCCAGTGGAAGAGATCGTGCAGGTGGAACAGCGCGGGGATCGCAGCCAGTGGAACGAGCGGCGTCAGCCCGGCGACGAATTCCGTCACCCGACGCATCGGCACGCTCCACACCGCACCGGCGATATACTCAAGCGCAAGGAGAAAGATCGCGCCGACGGCGATGCTGACAACGAGCAGATAGCCGATGACATTCTCGAATGAAGCCCGCGTCGGGTCGATCAAGTACCCCAACGCAACCAGCACAACACCCACCCAGAACGCGGCCCATCCGGCATACGTCACGTTCGCGGGAAGTTCAGCCCGAACCGCCTCAGGAAGCTTCATGCTCGCACTCATCGCAGGTCGGCCTCCTTCGCATTCTGTGCACGCTGCAGCACGCGGATGTAGTGAACAATGGCCCAACGATCATCGCGGGAGATCTGGGACGCATAGCTCGGCATCACGTTCTGTCCATCCGTGATCACATGAAAGATGCTCCCGTCCGACCAGTTCCGCACTTTGTCCGAATTCAACGTGGGCGGATTGGGGAATTGTCCGCGTAAGCGGCTGTCCCCTGCGCCGAAGTTGCCGTGACACGGACTGCAGAAGGTCAGGTACTTCGCCTTCCCGCGATCAATGACCGGCGCGGTCGCAAGAAGCGGGTTGACGAGCATCTTCCCCGCCTCGTCCGCTTTGCCATGAAAAGCATACGGGATGAAGCCGCGGGCGATCGTCCCCTCGACCGGCGGACGCATACCTTTGCCGTCGCGGAACAACTCGCTTGGCTTCTGCGCCTTCAATTTGTTCTGCTCCATCATGAAATCGAACGGGGGAAGATACATCGCGTAGTTGAGCGTGAAATACGTTCCGGAGGCGACGACGAACATGACAACGGCGAGCACCGCGAGGAACCTCGCGTCAAGCAGCTGTTGTCCGTGATCGAGATCTTCGACGTCGTAGGCAACAGGTTCGATCGCCGAGCCATGGACGGATTTCAGAAACTCGCGCACCGACTTCTCGTCGAACTTCGGGTCGTTTGCCTGGATGGCGATGCCGAACTTGTCCGACGAGACGGCCTTCATGTACGGAGTATCGTGCAGCGGATGTGCGTTGTTGGGGAATTTGAAATAGAAAACGATCATCGTGACCGTCGAAAGCACCGATGCAAGCAGGACCGTCAGCTCGAAGGAGACTGGAACGAATGCTGGCCACGCCCAGAACGGCTTTCCGCCGATCACCAGGGGATACTCATGCAACGCCACCCAGGTGATGAGAGCCACCGCCGACAGCACGCCGAGCGATCCGAATACGAACGCAAAGATACCGATGCGCGACGTCTTCAGCCGCATCGCGTGGTCCATCCCATGAACCGGATACGGTGTGTGGACATCAAACTTCGTATAGCCCGCCTTCGCCGTCTCCTCGGCCGCATGCAAAACCGCATCGGGCGAATCGAACAGCGCCGTGATGGCATAGAGAGGGGAAGATGTACTCATAGAAGATCCAGGATTATCGAAGTCAAAAATCAAAAGTCAAAACTCAAACGCGTGGGACCGCCTCTCATATCATTTGACATATTTCATCTAACATATGCCATTTAACATTTGCCATACCCCTTATGCCTTCTGCCTTTTGACTTATGACTTGCTCCTCAATGCTTCGCCTGTGCCCCGTCCATGACCGCCTTGATCTCTGCCATCGCGATGGACGGCAGGAATCGGACGAACAACAGCACCAGCGTGAAGAACAAACCAAAGCCAAGCATCATAATGCCAAAGTCGAAGATCGTTGGAGAAAAGTGTCCCCAACTCGACGGCAGAAAATCGCGCGAGAGCGTCGTGACGATGATGACGTATCGCTCGAACCACATTCCAACGTTGACCAGCACGCCGACGGCGAACATAATGGGAATGCTCAACCGGAGTCGCTTGAACCAGAACAACTGCACGAAGACGACGTTGCACGACACCATCGTCCAATACGCCCATGCGTACGGTCCAAGCGCGCGGTTGAGGAATACGAACCGTTCGAACTGACTTCCGCTGTACCACGCGACGAACATCTCCATCGCGTACGCATAACCGACCATGCTCCCGGTCAGGAGCATCACCTTGTTCATGTTCTCGAGGTGCTTCATCGTGATGATGTGTTCGAGCTTGAACATCTTGCGGACGATGATCAGCACGTTCTGCACCATCGCGAACCCGGAGAACACCGCGCCGGCGACGAAGTACGGCGGGAAGATGGTCGTGTGCCATCCGGGATTCACTGAAACCGCAAAATCAAAGCTGACAATGGTATGCACGGAGAGAACAAGAGGCGTGGCGAACCCGGCGAGGATCAGATACATGCGCTCATAGTGCGACCAATGCCGGTTCGAGAACCGCCAGCCGAGACTGAGCACGGAATAGACGAGCTTCTTGACGGCGTTCGTCGTACGATCGCGGAGCGTTGCAAGATCGGGTATGAGACCAAGGTACCAGAAGACGAGCGAAACGGTGAGATATGTGTTGACGGCGAAGACGTCCCACACGAGCGGTGAAATGAAGTTGACCCAGAGCGCGTGCTGATTGGGATACGGGAACAAATAGCCCGCAAGCCACGGACGTCCCAGATGAGCGACGGTGACGAAAATGGCGGCGCAGAGAACGGCGAAGATCGTCATCGCTTCTGCGAACCGGGCGATCGCATTCCGCCAACGCTGTCTCATCAGAAATAGGATCGCGGAAATGAGCGTCCCCGCATGTCCAATACCGACCCAGAACACGAAGTTCGTGATGTCGAATGCCCACGCCACCGGCTGATTGAAGCCGAGCAATCCGATCCCCTCGTACAGCATGTAAGCGATCGTCGCCAGACCGCCGGCAAGCATCGTGCTCGTGACGCCAAACGCGATCCACCAGCGCTTCGAGGGAAATCGATCCAACGGCGCCGCGATGGCGGAATCGATCTCCGCCGGCGTTACCGCCCGCGTGGTAATGGGAGGGTCAATTGTGTAGTCGAGAGAGGTCATGAGACAGTAGTCAGTGATCAGTTGTCAGATATCAGTGGCCCGTGGTCTTACTACTTACTACTTAGTACTTCCTACTCTCCCAAATTTTTCAATCTCGCAATGTACGTCACATTCGGTTTCGCGTTCGTCTCTTCCAGCACGTGATAGCCCAGCGTGTGTGCGCGGTACTTCGAGACCTCGGACTTCGGGTCGCTCATGTCGCCGAAGACGATCGCGGTCGCGGGACATGCTTCCTGACACGCCGTCTTCACGTCGGTTCCCTTCAGTTCGCGTCCCTGCTCCGTTGCGTGCTGGCGCGCTTCCATGATGCGCTGAATGCAGAACGTGCATTTCTCCATCACGCCGCGCGAGCGGACCGTCACTTCCGGATTATGGACCAGATCGAACGGCTGCTCTTCATAGTATCCGTCCGCGAAGCGGTCGCGCCAGTCGAAGAAGTTGAAGCGCCGCACCTTGTACGGACAGTTGTTGGAACAGTATTTCGTTCCGACGCACCGGTTGTACGCCATCTGGTTCAATCCGTCCGGACTGTGGTTCGTCGCCACGACGGGGCAAACATTTTCGCACGGGGCATTGTCGCAGTGCTGGCAAAGCATCGGTTGATGGCTGAGCGACGGTGCGGCATCGGTGCCGGCATAATACCGGTCGATGCGGATCCAATGCATTTCGCGGCCGTTCGCGACCTGATCCTTGCCGACGACGGGAATGTTGTTCTCAACGTTGCAGCCCGCAACGCAGGCGTTGCAGCCGATGCACTTGTTCAGGTCGATCGCCATCGCCCACTTGAGACCGCTGTACGTCACTTTTTCCTCGTGGAGGAAGTTCGGATTCTTCTCGTACTCCGCCAGCGTTCCTTCGCGGACGATCTTCCGCTTCAGATGGAGTTCCTTGGTGAACTCGTCGTCGAGCGCATGATGTTCCTGCGTCGAAACGATCTCATGCGAGCCCCCCGTCTTCTTGATCGTCGCGCCCGAGAGAATGCGTGCGCCGTTGAGTGTCGCTGTTCCGAGCAACGGCGTCACATCAAACCCGATGCCCGTGCCGATCGGACCGGCATTTGTCCGGCCGTATCCGAGCGCGATGGAAACCGAATTCTCGGCTTGTCCCGGTTGCAGGAAGACAGGAACCGTGGCCGCGCCGTCTGATGTCGATACCTCGACAAGGTCTCCGCTGGTCACACCAAGCTGCTTCGCCGTGATGGGCGAGAGAGCGGCATAATTATCCCACACGACCTACGAAACCGGGAGTGGAAGTTCCTGGAGCCAGCCGTTGTTCGCTGAGCGTCCGTTCGCGAGATAGTAATGTTCAGTGACTGCACCGGCGAATCCTGCGACCGCTCTCGCCGACCCGACCGAAGCAAGCGCG
>JALONE010000118.1 GCA_025455125.1 Bacteroidota bacterium | reverse complement strand
GGAAGTTGATCCATATGACGGCGGTCAGAGATATCCCTGCGGGGGCGAAGGGATAATCGGGGGGCTCACCGCCGTGTCCTCTGCGTCTTTGCGACACGCTTGAGACGTCGCAGTTCAAGGAATATCGCCAAGACGCAACGCCGCAACGGACGCAGGAGAGGTTGGAGTTGGGGGAAGGAATCGTATCTCGACGCAAAGATACGAAGACCACAGACGTGGCGTCCTCCGCGCCTTTGCGCTATGCTCTAGCCGGCTGTTCAACGAATACTCACCACAAAGACACGAAGGGCACCAAGGTTGAATCATCAGAAATATTATGTGGGATAACTCACTGTATTCGGGACTCTTCCTTCGTGCCTTGGTGTCTTGGTGGTTCACGTTGTTGCTTTTCAACAATCTGCTAGACGCCGGTGTTCAAAACGTGAAGGAAGCAGTGCGATCAGTCGTGCTTGAAGGGAGAACCGAGATACTTCCGCAACCGCGCAACGAGGTCGTCGGTCTTGATCGGCTTGACCAGAAACTCGTTTGCGCCGGAATCCTTGGCGGAGGCGGAGTCGGCATCGCTCTTGAGTGAGGTGATAATGAAGACGGGGATGTGCTCAGTGGCAGGATTTGACTTGATGCGCCGGCAAACCTCGAAGCCGTTCATCCTTGGCATCATAACATCGAGCATCACGAGATCGGGGGGATCTGTCGTCAGAAGCCAAAGCGCTTCTTCGCCGTTCGTCGCAGTCAGGATATCGAAGCCCGCATGGTTCACTTGAAACCGGTGGGTCATGATCGTCGATCCCTGGTCGTCGACGATGAGGATTCTCTTTCGTTGCTCCGTCGGCATGTCATGCTCTTCGTGAGGGGGAATCAGTGAGAGGGTCTTCTATACCTTGAAGGGAGATCCGAGGTACTTCCTGAGCCGCTTCACGAGGTCATCGGTCTTGATCGGCTTGACCAGAAACTCGTTCGCACCGGAGTTCTTTGCGATCGCCGTCTCCGCATCGCCATGCAGCGATGTGACGACGAAGATCGGCAGTTCCTTCGTCGACTCGATGGACCGGATGCGGCGACACACTTCCCAACCATTCATCTTCGGCATCATCACATCCATCAGAACAAGATCGGGCATTTGTTCCATCAGGATCTTCAGCGCCAGCTCTCCGTTTGACGCGGTCAAAACGTCGTAGCCGGCATTCTGAACCTGAAATGTCAGGGTTGTGACGATGGAAGGCTGGTCGTCGACGATCAAGACCTTCTTTCGTATTTCTTCAGCCATTAGGGCCATCCTGTGGTATCGTGATCTGATGCAAGCTACCACGACGATACAACAAAATCAACGGATCGAGCCAACATCAGGCAGCTCGAACGCGTTTTGGCATCATTGACATTGACACTTCTGTTGCATAACATTCCATGGCTCCGGGGATGCAGCAGGAGCAGACTTCTGTTCCCTCACTCACCAATGGAGGTTGCTATGAGGTTCCATCTCATGGGCTTCTTGGTTGCCGTTCTCCTCGTTATGCTGGCCATACCCCTGCAGGCACAATTCGCAACTCGTTCGATGGATATCGGTATCGGCGCGGGATACAACTTCGGTGGCGAAATCGACGTCGGTGGCTTCGATGTTGACAAAGAAGGGAATTTCCTCATTGAAGCGTTCGGTGATTTCTACCTCATGGAGAAATTCGCGTGGGGACTCTATGCGAAGATCGCTCCTGGGGTCACGACGGAGCTATCGGACGAGGATGCAACGATGTACGAATTCGGCATGGCGCTGAAACCACGATTCATTCTCGGCAACGGCGACATCGCCATCAAGCCGGGGCTCGAAATCGGCTACCGAATTCTTGATATCGATGTTGATGTAGAAGGAGTCGATGTCAATGGAATGGCTCTCAATGGATCCGTCGAGCTTCAGTTCAAGACACAAGGGAACCTCGTTCCATACGCCAAGGTCGGATTCATCGCTCAACCCTCGGGTGGGAACGATTTTGATGATGTCACGTGGGCTCCGATCTTCTATGTGACCGGAGGCGTTTCGTTCTGATCAATAGAGGCAGGGAATTGCACGGGCACGGCGACGATCATGTTCCGTGCCCGTTTTGCTTCTCTAGCGACGTCTCCGGAGGATACCTGCGATGAGGAATGCCGCGACCAGAGCGACGGTCAGGAGCGCCGCCCACCAATGGACGACCCGCGATTCGCTTCGGAGTTCAACATCACGGAAGTACTGCATCGAAAGCGCGTCCTTCCATGTTCCGGTGGATCCTTCGATCTGCTCCGCATTTGTCGAGACGAGTTCCCCGGGCATGGTCACCGACACCTGCTGAACCTTTCCGCCGCCGACCCCTTCGTACTCGATCAAGGCATTCAGGGAGTCGAAGCCGTTTGCATTCGCCTGGAAGATCTGATCCGCAACGCGCCCGCCCAACACCCGTCGGATCACATCCTCTTCCGACAGTTGCTTCCCCGGGGCCGCTTCGGTATCCTCAAGCCGCGCATTCTCAATGAACGCCTCGAACAACGCCGGACGCATCCGCACCACATCCGCTACCGTTATGCGCGAGGAGCGAAGCAGTGCCGCGCCACGCTGTAACTCCGTGAAGTACGCCTCGAAGAGATTCCGGCGACGCCAGTCATGAAACCGCCTGCCGATGGCTTCGATTTGAACACTATCTCCCGGCAAGGTCGAGTCCGCTTTCAGAATCGCCTTGGTATACAGAATATCGAGATCAGTCGGAGAAAGGAAATCGCCGAGCGGCACCGCATCAGAGTGCCGGTAACACTTCCATATCTCCTTATATGAATAGTCTGTGAAGAACCATCGAGGCCGGTGTGAAAGCGATGCTACAACGGTCAACGTCTGGCCTGGGATGCCAACGAGCGTTGTATTCATCGCGGTGGCGTCTTGGAATGTCTGTTCTGCTCGAAGAACATGCGTTGCAGAATCCTTCCGGACTGTGGAGATCTGCCAAGTTGAATCGACCGGAATCGGGAATGCACGAGAAACGATCGTAGCAGAATCAGCAGTGAAGACGAGGGTGCGCGTCAACCGACCGTCTGGATGCACGACCGTGGTTACGTGAGTTTCCAAGCAGGCCGGAAACACGAACACGCACAAGATGAAAACGGCGGATTTCTGCACGAACCGTCCCATGGCCAATACTCCTCTGAATGAGCGGAAAATTCACCGGAACTTACCGAATCGTGGCACAAGAAGAAAGTATCCCGCAATAATGCTGGAATTTCCGTCCGCTTTTCACAATCTTGCAATGCTTGGTTCACCAAATCACCCAATCACCAAATCGCCCAATTACAGTATCTCTGTTTCCCTTAATCACCAATCATCAATCACCAATCAAAAATCTCATTCACCTATGTCCTTTACCATCCAGAACTTCCGTCTCTCACAGTCCCAATCCAACCTCAAAGCCTTCTTCGATGTGCAACTCGACAACGGCATCGTCATGAAGGGATTCAAGATCGCGCAAGGACCGACCGGTCTGTTTGTCGGCGTTCCAAGTGAGAAAGATCAGAACGGTAAATGGTGGGACAGGGTGATCATTCCGAAAGAGCTGAAGGAAGAATTGAACCGCCTTGCCCTTGCCGAGTATTCAAAGCAGGGAGGATCCGGAGGAAGTTCACCACGGCAGGATCCGCCGGAAACCGACCTCCCATTCTAAGGCGCCATCCTATTGCGGAAGTCCACCATGAGACGCATTCTCCTGTCGCTCCTCTTCATCCCGTGTTTCTTCCAGAATGCCGCGATGGCAGAAGAACCCAAGTACAAGGTGATCGTCTCGGATGGCGACTTCGAAGTGCGCCTGTACGAGCCCTACATTGTTGCCGAGACGATCGTGGATACGACCGATTGGGACGAAGCATCAAACGAGGGATTTCGACGGCTCGCCGGGTACATCTTCGGCGGCAATACGGTCAAGCAGAAGATCTCGATGACAGCTCCGGTCACAACGGAGCGATCGCAGAAGATCGCCATGACCGCCCCGGTCGAGACGAACCGTCAAGGGTCATCAGTGGTTGTCCGTTTTATGATGCCATCTGAGTGGACCCTGGAGACCTTGCCCAAGCCCAACGACACTCGTGTTGTTCTCCGATCGGTTTCGGCCCGGAAGCTTGCGGTGATCGAGTTTTCTGGTCGCTGGACCTCCGACAACTTCCGCGAACACACGGAAGAATTGCGGGCATGGATCACGACGAAGGGATTCACGACCGCTGGTGATCCGATCGAGGCGCGGTACAACGCCCCGTTCATTCCCTCGTTCCTCCGCCATAACGAAGTGCTGATTCCCGTCGAATAAAGCATGACTTCTTCAACCGAATACGAAAGGACTGGCTATGCGAACAGTTCTCGTTGTTCTGGTTGCGTTGCTGCCGCTCTGTGCTCAAGCGCAAACGCTGAGTGACCCGGCGTGGGGATTTTCCCTCACTCTTCCGCAGGGATGGAAGGGGGAATCATCGGCTGAGGGAGCGATCGTTGGTCATGATCAAATCTCGGGGGTCATCATCGTGATGCTCCATGATGCGCCGGACATGGAGACCGTCTCGGGGTATCTGCAGGAAGGACTGGCCGAGGAGAACATTCAGCTGTATCCCGCGAGCGAGCCCAAAAAGGAAGGGAAGAACGCTCTTTCCGGCCTCTTCGATGGATTCTACGAAGGTCAATCCGTCAAGGCAAAGGCGATCGGCGTCCTCGCGCCTGGAGGAACGGGCGGGGCGTTCATCATCGCCCTCACAACTCCCGAACAATTCGGCACCCAGCTCACGAAGGCGGCTGATGCGCTCGCGAAGAGCCTTCGTCCTGTCAAGCGGTCGGGGATCGCTGGGAACTCAACAGGCGGTTCCGGGGTAGAATCGCATCTTGTCGGCACATGGGTCACCACCACGACAAACACGGAACGCCGAGTCACCCTGCATTCCAATGGCCGATTCAGCATGAACTACGAGGCGTCGTACTCCGGGCGATCCAACGATCAGTACGGGAATCAGACGATGGCGTGGGGTCAGGGAGGACATCAGGGATCACAAGGACGCTGGAGTGTTCGGGGGACGCGGGAACAGGGAACGTTGAC
>JALONE010000117.1 GCA_025455125.1 Bacteroidota bacterium | reverse complement strand
TGGAGATCATTGTCGCTGATGACATCAACGTCCAGCGATGGAAGCGTGATCTTGTTTTCTTGGGCGAACTTCAGCACCGCGCCGACCGTGAACCTCCTGTGCCCCCCTTTGGTCTTAATGCATTCAATGTGGCCATTGTCGGCCCAGCGCTTGACCGTGGATTCGTTGACCTCCAGAATCCGAGCAAGGTCCGCAGTCGAGTAAGAGGATTTCATTGTTCACCTGAGCGATTAGAACGTGACGCCCGATTTGGACGATTCACACGTTTTAACGGACGGACAGTGTAATAAGTTCCCGGAGGAGGGAAAATCATGAAAAACGTCGAAATTCGTGGAAAATTGGGTAGGATTGAGTGCGCGAGTGGGTAGGTATGCCGGTCGGTTGCCTGCATTCTTCTGACCTCTGATTTATGCTTTCCGGCTAACCTCCTGTCTTTCTGCCGCCTTCAGTGTGTTCTTCATGAGCATCGCAATCGTCATCGGTCCAACACCTCCAGGGACCGGTGTGATGGCTTTCGCGATCGGGGCAACGGAATCAAAATCGACGTCTCCGACCAGCCGGCTCCCCTTGGGCGATGACGGATCCTCAATCCGATTGATACCGACGTCGATCACCACGACACCTTCGCGCACCATCTCACGCGTGATCGCTTTTGCTCGTCCGATCGCCGCGATGAGAATGTCCGCACTCTTGGTGAAGAGAGTCAGATCCTTCGTCCCCGTGTGCGCGATCGTTACAACCGCGTTGGCCCCTGGTTTCTTCTGCAAGAGAATATTCGCGATTGGCTTTCCCACGATGTTGCTCCGGCCAACCACCACGACATGCTTTCCCGACGGGTCGTTGCCACTGCGCACCAGCAGCTCCTGAATTCCTGCCGGCGTGCACGGGAACAGCGTCTCTTCTCCGATCACCAGTTGCCCGACGTTGAACGGATGGAAGCCGTCGACGTCCTTGTGCGGATCGATCGCCTGGATCACGTTCTGCTCATTGATCTTCTTCGGCAGCGGGAGTTGTACGAGAATACCGTGGATGTTTCTGTCCTGATTGAACTCTTCGATCTTCCGGAGAACGTCCGCCTCGCTTGTGTCCGTCGGCATTGTCTCCGTGACGGAATGAAACCCAAGTTCCGCGCACGCCTTTCCTTTGGAGCGGACGTAGGACTGAGAAGCCGGATTGTCACCGACAAGAATGAACGCAAGACCGGGAGGGAATCCACGCGCCGCCGTGAACGCCGCGGCATCGCGCTTCACTTCCGCTCTGATATCTTCCGCGATCTTCTTTCCGTCTATGATCTGAGCGCTCATCGCTTCGTCCCAATCAACAATCAATAATCGCCAATCAACAATCGCAAATTACCTCACCCTCTGCTGAATTCCGGAAAGATCACCTGCTCGATCTTGGTCGCCTTCCCGGTATCTGCATCCACCTGAATGAATACGCCGCAGAACCGCACATCATGTTCCGCCATCTCGAACTTGTAGGGCGTCTGGAAGAGGAAACGCTTGATCGCGATCTCCTTCTTCATGCCGATGACGGAGTCATACGGTCCGGTCATACCGACGTCCGTGATGTACGCGGTTCCGCCGGGGAGAATGCGCGCATCCGACGTGGGGATGTGCGTGTGCGTGCCGACAAGCGCACTGATGCGTCCGTCCAGATGCCAGGCCAGCGCCATCTTCTCGGCCGTCGCCTCCGCATGCATGTCAATAAAGATGACCTTGGTGTCGTTGACGAGTTTGCTGACCGCCCAATCCGCCGCCTTGAAGGGATCGTCGATCGTTTGCATGTACGTCCGCCCCTGAATGTTGACAATGCCGACTCTCCCCTTCTCCTTCAGGTCGTAGACGACGATACCGTTCCCGGGATTCTCGCGAGGGTAATTGAGCGGACGGAGAATGTTCCGTTCCTTCGAGAGCATTGTCTTCGCTTGCCACCGGTCCCACAAGTGATTCCCGGTGGTGATGACATGAACGCCCATTTCAAACAGCGTCTTCGCATCTTCTTCGGAGATGCCTTTTCCTTCCGTGACATTCTCGCCGTTCGCGATCACAAGATCGGCGGCGTACTTCTGGACATACTGCTTGAGCACCGTGGAAACGAGGTTCACGCCGGGACGGCCGTTGATATCCCCGATGAACAAGATATTGATCGGTCTGGACACGCTCTTCCTTCTTCAAAGTGTAGAGACAATATACGAACGATTTGATGTCGGATGAAACCTTCGACTCCGACCTCAGGCTGACGCCCAAATCGAAGATATGCAGGCTTTCCTATCTCGATGTCTGGTTTCCGAGAACCGCCCGGTAGACCGCAAGCGTCTTCTCGGCGACCGACTTCCACGAATACTCACTCCGGATCCGCTGCTTGAGATCGTCTGTCTTCGTCTTCTGCAATGCAGCCTCGATGCCGCGCCGAATGTCCGCGGCCGACGACGGGTCGACATACTCTGCATGATCGCCGAAGTATTCCTTCGTCCCCCCGCGGGATGTGACGACGATGCGCGCTCCGGCTGATCCTGCTTCCAAGGCCGCGATCCCGGGTGTCTCGAACAGCGACGGAAGAACGAACACCTCACAGCCCGCATAGGCGGATTCGAGCATCTCATCATCGTGCCCCATCGCACCGATGAGCCGCACGCGCGGATTGCGATTCACCAGTTCCCGGCATCGCTTCCCCTCCGGCGATTGATCCACGGGACCAATCACCACGATGTCGCGGTTCATCCCCTCAACCGCTTCCAGAAATCGCCGGACATTCTTCCGCTCCGGCCCGATGTGCGTCACCGTCAGAATGTACGATTCCACACCGTGTACTTTCTTGAAGTGCGCCCCGTTTCCCGACGCGAATCGCTCTTCAACGCCGTTGGGCACGACGTGAATACGCGTAGCTTCCACACCAAGGCCCTCGCGGAACATGTTCGCTTCTTCGACCGTGTTGGGCAGGATTGCCTGCGCCCATCCGCACATCTCCGCCATGAGACCAAAGTCGGTCCAGAATCCGCGAACCACCGAATTGGCCATCCGGTCGAACCGGATCACCGCGCGCACGACGCCCGAAGATCGGCGCGAATAAAACACGGGGGAGATCACGAACGGCACGCCGTGCGTCCGAAGTCCGCGCGCAAAATGATATGTCGCCATGTTGGCGGCAAACACGTGGACCAGGTCATACGCAGAGCGATCGAAGGACTTCCACATGTCGAACAGGTCGACTTCGATCCCGAGACGTTCGAGTTCTCGTTTCGTTTGGAGCACCTGGGTCAAAATGCCGCCGTGGGTGAAGGTTGCGGCCTGATTGGTTGTCAGACAGATCTTCATGCGTTCCGTTCCTTCTTTCGCACCAGGCGAACAACAGCATCAAGTCCCCGGATCAACGGAATACGGGGATTGAATGCACGCGCCCGCACGTCATCTGCGGTCCAATTCGCGGCCGCATGCAATTCCCATGATGCATCCGCCAGTTCAAGCCGCGCGCCATGTTCGACGAACCGTTCACGTCCGTCCGGATGGACAACCCGCGCCCTCAGACCGGCGTGTCCACCGTCGATCGCAACGGCAACGGTCCCCTGTTCGAAGCGGGCGGTCACGCGCGCCTGTTCGCGTTCCTTCCACCAACGTGCGAACTGGATCATCGACATGTTCCGAATGCCGGACCGGCGAACATGACGGAACACGTCGCGCAATACTTCCGGATGCCCGTCCTTCGGATGATGATACAATCCCACGGGCAATCGTCGCGCCAGGAGGCGTTCAACCGCTTGCGTGAAGTATTTCGCCGATTGTTCGGATGAGTAGCGATGCCGACGCAGACTGCCAAGACAAATGGGATGGATGGGAACTTGAAGCATCCCAGTCCCGGACAGGGGCCGCAAAGGAATGTCATCGAACGCGAGGGAGAATTCCGATGAATACTCCACACCGGCCCCCAACGCGGCCGCTTCGCTCGCAGGCGACCACCGTCCGTACGGTGCCGCAAATCCCGCCGGCGAGAGCCCTGCGTCGCGCAGTGTGCGCATGGCGTTCTCCAGATCGCGACGCGCCTCATTCGGATCGAGCATCAATCGATGCTGATCACAATGAACGGCGATCTCCTGTTCCGGCATCGCCGCGTAACGTTCCAGAAGCCCGCGTTGAGCCCCGACATGAACGAACCAGGTCGCGGCGATCTTTTCCTCCTGCATCAACCGGGAGAGAGACTCGATCTCCTCCGGAGTTCCATAATCCGTGTCGATGCGGAAGAAGAACACCGACTGCGCTCCCTCAGGATAGTACCAGAGGTGCACGAACGGAAAGCCGCGACGATGAAACAGCAGTTCGAGAGACCGGAGTGCCAGCATTCGCACGGCTCCCTTTGCCACGACGGAAACATGCTCGAACGGAAGCCGGGATGCCGGCGACGGGAACGATCGATCACCGGATCGGCCGTCTTCCAGAATCGCGGGAACGTCGAAGGGAAGCACTAGAATGTGTCCATGCCCTTCGCGTCCAATGAATGCTGACTTCTCGCCGTTCAACATCGTCAGCACGTTTGAGCGGTCCGGGATCTCGATCGGACAGTGCAGATCGATCCCGTCGATTCCCGCGAAGACCGGATCAGCCGACGGGACAAGATGCGAGACGCGCATCTTCCGCATCCGCATTCCCGTGAGCGCTGGAGCATGGGCAGGGGAAACGAGGACCGCGCCTCCATCGTTCAGATATGCACGGATCGGCGCAAGGAGGTCACGCGACGCATGCGCTCCCAGCACGAGGGTCGGATGTTCGGACGGCTTGAACGGAGGAAGGGCCTGACGCCAGGCGATCCCTTCACGCAGCAGGAATGCCCGCCATCCCGGCTCCTCACCGACGAGACCGACGTACAGGTCCATCAGAGCCGCTCCTTCAATTGTCGAAGGTCGTCCCATGAGATCGCACGCGTGGCGAGGGCGAGTACGCCATACGCAAGAGCGCCGACCGCGAGCGGGATGATCACCGGAAGATCTCGAAGCATGAACACCGACACACCCATTCCGCCGACGGCGATGATCACCGCAACAGTTCCGAGACCACAACTCCCATCGCCGCGCCGACAGGTCCCCACCATATCGCCCCCGTCGTGATGAGAGAGACATAGAGGACTGCCGTGCCGGTCATGATCCATCCGTACGTCCGTTCACTTCCGACCGCGATGAGCCCGGACGTGTAGACCGTGTGGATCATCGTGACAAAGAAGTACCAAATGAATACCTGTAGGATCTGCACCGACGGGAGATAGGATTGGCCGAAGACGATCGTCACGAGCGGCGCGGCCAGCAACGTTCCGCCGACCGCGATCGGGAGGCCAAGCACGACCACCCAACGAAGCGTCGTGGTCAGCGCAGAGGCCGTCTCCTGTGGTGAACGGGCATGGATCCTTGCAGAGGCGGGAAGCAGAAGCGTTGCGAGAATCCGATCGCCGAGCAGCAGAAAGAAGACCATCTTGCTCGCCGCGCCATACAGTCCGACATCCGCGGCAGAACGAAAGACACCCAGCGCCAACGGCGGGTAGTTGATCGTGAGCATGGCCAGGATCGCACCTGTCGCGAGGGGAAGGGAAGTCCGGAGA
>JALONE010000116.1 GCA_025455125.1 Bacteroidota bacterium | reverse complement strand
ATTCCTCGTGGAGTCGCATCTGAATCGGGGAAGGCATCGCCTTACGATCCAGGTGTTTGTCGATACCGATGCGGGGATCCAGATCAGCCAGTGTGCAGACATCAGTCGCAGGCTTGGGAAGGCGATAGAGGAACGCAACCTCGTGGAACAGCCGTATGAATTGCAGGTTTCGTCACCCGGCATCGATCGTCCGCTGAAGTTCCTGCGTCAGTATAAGAAGAATATCGGACGGACGTATCGCGTCATCCTTCGAGGCGAGCCAGACTCGCGCACGATCGAAGGGACGTTGGAATCCGTCGAAGGCGAGGTTCTGGGATTCCGGACGGAGAATGAAGAAGTGATCGCCGTTCGGCATGCCGAGATCATTGAATCGAAGGAAGTGCTTCCGTGGTGAACACGGGCACGCATTGGAGGAAGGAATGAATCACGAAGTCGTTGAGTCCTTTGCCCAGATGGTTCGCGAGAAGGGCATTGACAAGGATATCCTCGTCGGGATCGTCGAGGACATCTTTGGCATGATGATCAAGAAGAAGTACGGCCAGAACGCGAACTATGATGTTGTCGTGAACATGGAGAAGGGAGACATCGAGATCTTCCTGAAAAAGGACGTCGTAGAGGTGGTGGAGGATCCTTCGGTCCAGATCACCCCGGCGGACGCCACGCGGCGTGCCGGCGATTCGGTGGATGTCGGCGAAGAATATGTCGAGATCATTCCGATGACGGAATTCGGTCGCCGTCTCGTCATCAGTGCGAAGCAGAATTTGAACCAGCGCATCAAAGAGATCGAACGAGAGGCCATCTACAACGAATACTCCAACGCCATCGGCGAGATCGTGGTTGGGGAGATCTATCAGATCCGGAAAGGCAAGGGCGAGGTCCTCGTCATTCACAACAAGAACGAGCTGATCCTCCCGCGAAACGAGCAGATCTACAAGGAGCGCTACAAGAAGGGTGACACGATCCGTGCGGTGGTCAAAGAAGTGCGGAAGGGCGCGGGAAACCCGCTCGTCATCATCTCGCGTGCCGATTCCTCGTTCCTGATGCGTCTGTTCGAGATCGAGATCCCCGAGATCTACGACGGGATCATCGAGATCAAGCGCATCGCGCGCGAACCGGGGGACCGGGCGAAGGTCGCGGTGCTCTCCCATGACGAGCGGATCGACGCCGTCGGCGCATGCGTCGGCATGAAGGGCGTGCGGATCCACGCGATCGTGCGCGAATTGAACAACGAGAACATTGACGTCATCAACTATTCCGATGAACCGCAGATGTTCATCCAGCGTTCACTCGCTCCCGCGAAGCTGAAGGAGGTCCACCTCGACGTCGAGAACAAGAAGGCGTCGATCCTCGTCGCGCAGGACCAGGTCTCCCTCGCCATCGGCAAGGGCGGTCAGAACATCCGGCTGGCTTCGAAACTGACCGGCTTCGAGCTGACGATCGAGAAGGAAGGGGGCGAAGAGGAAGAGCAGTACGACATGGACCTCTCGGAATTCCGGGAAGAGCTCGGCGACGTGCTGTTCCACAAATTCTTCGATGAAAACTACCATACCGTGCGGGATGTCATCGAGACGCCGCGCGAGGACCTGCTCGCCGCTTTGGGCATCGAACCGGAGAAGCTCGACGAGATCGTGTCGATGCTCCGCAAGGGGTTGGAAGAGGCAGAGGTCGATAACGAGGAAGAGCCAGCGCAAGGGGGATCTGCCGATGTTCCTGCGCAGGCGGAACCTCCTGCAGCACCATCCGAGAAAGAGCAAGCGGACCAACAATAGGGAATTATGGCAGAACAGGCCGCAAAAAAGATCAAGATCTATAACCTGGCGAAGGATCTCAACCTTTCCAGCGATACGATCCTGGAGTTCTTGAAGAAGAAGGGCTTCGATGCGAAGTCCCATATGTCCTCCGTGACCGACGAGATGCACTCGGCGATCATGGCGCACTTCAAGAAGGAAAAGGACGTCGCCGAAAGGCACCAGAAGAAGCTCCAGGAATTTCGCTCGACGCGGAAGAAGGAAGCGGACAAGAAGCCGGAAAAGCCGCCGGTGAAGGAAGAGGTCGCGCCGACTCACGTCGAAGAAGTATCTGCGGCTCCGGATGTCCCAGAACCTGCAGCCGAGCCTGCGGATGCCGCCGAGGAGCAGGTGGAAATTGATGTCAGCGTTCCTGCGGAGCAACCGATCGTCGAGACACCGACAGAGACTGCGGAGCCCGAAGCTGAGGCGCCTGCAGCCATTGCCGAGGAACCGCCGGTCGAGGCGGCGCCGCACGCGGTGGCTGCGCCGGTCGGATTGAAACGTCCGCCGTTGTCGCCGCTTGAGGCTGCGATGGCCCGGCAATCGCGCGGGTTGACCATCAAGGGGAAGATGGACCTGACGACGAAGCCGGCGCCGGGGGCAGATGCGGACGGCGAAAAGAAGAAGAAGAAAAAGAAGAAGCTCCGAGAGGACGTCACCAAGAAGCCGACGAAGGCGGAACCCGCGAAGGCTGGTGAAGAAGAAGAAGGCAAGGCGACCAAGAAACGCAAGAAGTCGCGACGTGCGGAGGTCAGCGAAGTCGAAGTCGAGAAGGCGATCCGGGAAACGCTTGCGGATACCGGAGATGAGGTTGCCACGACGCGCGCGGCGATCAAGAAGCGCAAACGCGAACGGCGTGAGGAAGAGCAGCAGCGCCGGTTGGATGAGCTGGAACGCGACCGAACTCGTGTTCGCGCGACGGAATTCGTCACTGTCGGCGAACTGGCGAATCTCATGCGTGTAAGCGTTGCGGAGGTCATCCAGAAGGTCATGGGACTGGGGATCATGGTGTCGATCAACCAGCGTCTCGACAAGGATACGATCACGCTCGTGGCGGATGAATTCGGCTTTCAGGTCGAATGGGAAGATGCCATGGCGGCGGATGCGCTCTATGACGACGAGGATGAACCTGAGGAACTCCAGCCGCGTGCACCGGTCGTCACCATCATGGGCCACGTCGATCACGGAAAGACGTCACTGCTCGACTACATCCGGAATGCGAACGTTGTTGCGGGGGAATCGGGCGGCATCACGCAGCATATCGGTGCGTATGAGGTCACACTGCCGGGAAGCGGGAAACGCATCACGTTCCTGGACACTCCAGGTCATGAAGCCTTCACCGCGATGCGTGCGCGCGGCGCGCAGGTCACGGACATCGTGGTCCTTGTCGTGGCGGCCGATGACAACGTTATGCCCCAGACGCTCGAGGCGATCAGTCACGCCCAAGCGGCGAATGTGCCGATCGTTGTTGCATTGAACAAGATCGACAAACCCGAGGCAAATCCCGATCGTCTCAAGCAGCAGCTCGCAGAACGCGGGGTGCTCATCGAAGAATACGGTGGAAAGTACCAAGTGGTCGCGCTGTCCGCGAAGACAGGATTGAATGTTGAACTCCTGCTTGAAAAGATCCTGCTTGAAGCGGACGTGCTGGACCTGAAGGCCAATCCCGACCGGTTCGCACGAGGACGTGTGGTCGAGGCGGAACTGGACAAAGGCAAGGGAATCACCGCGACGGTGTTGGTCCAAAAGGGAACGCTCCGCGTCGGCGATGTGTTCGTTTGCGGCGTTTGGAGCGGCCGAGTCCGCGCGATGTTCGATGAACGCGGTCAGCGCATGGATGAAGCGGGTCCGTCCCGTCCAGTCCAGGTGACCGGATTCGACGGCATTCCGCAGGCAGGCGACGAGATCATTGTGCTTGAGGATGAGCGTGAAACGCGAGACATCAGCTTGCGCCGGCAGCAACTGAAGCGGGAGCAGGATTTCCGTCAGGCGCGTCGTGTCACGCTGGACGATATCTCGCAGCGGATCAAGGACGGTCAGATTCGCGATCTGCCGGTCATCGTCAAAGCGGACGTGGACGGTTCTGCGGAAGCGTTGGCGGATTCGTTAATGAAGCTCTCCACAAAGGAGGTGCAGGTGGTCGTCATCCACAAGGGTGTCGGCGGCATCTCCGAATCCGACGTCTTGCTGGCATTGGCATCGAACGCGGTCATTATCGGCTTCCATGTGCGGCCGAATCTCAAAGCCCGCCAACTCGCTCAGACGGAGGATGTCGACATTCGGATGTACAGCATCATCTACGACGCCATCAACGACGTGAAGAACGCGTTGGAAGGCATGTTGGCGCCTACGGTCAGCGAAGAGATCACGGGAACCGTGGAGATTCGCGAGGTCTTCAAGATCTCCCGCGTTGGAACGATCGCCGGCTGCTATGTGAAGGATGGCAAGCTCAACCGGAACAACAAGGTGCGTTTGGTCCGCGACGGTATTGAGGTGTGGCAAGGAACGCTCGCATCGCTGAAGCGGTTCAAGGACGATGTCCGCGAGGTCGAGGAAGGCTTTGAATGCGGCCTTGGTCTTGAAAACTACAACGACCTGAAGGTCGGCGATATCGTCGAGGCCTTCAAGCTCGTCGAGACGAAGCGAAAGCTTGACTAAGGAAGCGCCATGTCTGTTCGAACAGAGCGCGTCGCGTCCGTCATCAAAGCGGAGTTGGGAACCTTCTTCCAGCGGGAGTTTCCGATGGAGAATTTCGGATTCCTGACGGTGACCGAGGTACGCGTCACGCCCGATCTGCGGCAGGCCAAGGTGTTCATCAGCGTGTTCGGCGACGCAGACCGCAAGAAGCGGTCAATGCAGATGCTTGAGGACCGCAAACCCGAGATTCGTTCCGCGCTCGGTCGGGCGGTCCGACTCCGGTTCCTCCCCGAACTCGTCTTCATGCTTGACGAGACCATCGACCGGGCGATGAGCATCGAAAAACTGCTCAAGCAGATCCAGGATGAACGCGACGCGCGCGATGCGGGAGGTCAGAACGGTGCGCCAGGCGCCTGATTGGACCGCCGAGACCTTCCACGATCCAGGCGTTGTATTGTTCATTGACAAGCCGCTCGATTGGACCTCCTATCAGGTGGTGCGGAAGATCCGGGGATTGTTCAACGTGCGCAAGGCCGGTCACGCGGGAACACTTGACCCGAAGGCGACGGGATTGCTGATCGTCTGCACGGGAAAGATGACTCGCTCGATCGCCTCGTTCATGGACCAGGCGAAGGAGTATCGCGCAACGATTCAGATGGG
>JALONE010000115.1 GCA_025455125.1 Bacteroidota bacterium | reverse complement strand
GCCGCTCTCGTGTCAAGGATATCGCCTACGTGCAGGGAGTCCGCAGCCAGCAGATCATCGGCTACGGACTTGTCGTGGGATTGAACGGCACCGGTGATTCGCAGCGTTCGACGTTCACGCTGCAGTCGGTGTCGAGCATGCTGAAGCGATTCGGGATCACCGTTCCACAGGATGATCTTCGGCTGCGCAACGTCGCGGCTGTCATTGTCACGGCGGTCGTCCCCGGATTCGCCAAAGAAGGAGGCGTCATTGATGTCACCGTCTCATCGCTCGGTGATGCGACCGGTTTGCAGGGGGGAACACTTCTCATGACGCCGCTCTCCGGGATCGACGGCGCCGTGTATGCCATGGCGCAAGGTCCGCTCTCTGTTGGCGGGATGAGCGTGCGTGCAAACGGCAGCGAACTCCGGCGAAACCATACGGCGGCGGGACGCGTCCCCGGCGGCGCTGTGCTGGAGCGTGCGGTGGATGCACAGTTCAGCAAGGACAATGCACTCTTCGTCGTGCTGATGCAGTCCGATTTCACGACCGCAACGCGCGTTGCCGAAGCGATCAATACGAAGTTCGGCGGAACCATCGCGGCCGCGAAAGACGGTGCGACGATCGCGGTCGGAGTCCCGGAGGCGTATCGCGCAGACGGAAAACTGGTCGAGTTTGTCGCGGCCATCGAGCAATTGGAGATCGATCCGGACGTCGCTGCACGCGTGATCATCAATGAGCGGACCGGAACGATCGTGATCGGAGGAACGGTCACCATCCTTCCCGTTGCGATCTCGCACGGCGGACTGAATATCGAGATCCAAACCCAGCCGATCATCTCCCAGCCGACGGCACTCTCCGGCGGACAGACGGTCGTCGAGCGCATGTCGACCGTGCGGGCGGGTGAGGATAGCACCGGCGTCTACGCGATCGAAGGAGCCGCGACGGTGCAGGAAGTTGCGAAAGCGTTGAATGCGATGAAGGTCTCGCCGCGCGACGTCATTGCCATCTTCCAGGCGTTGCGCGAATCTGGAGCGCTGAAAGCGGAGTTGGTCATCATCTGATGCCGATCGAAGGCACACATATCGACACGAAAGCGGCGACGGCCGCAGACCGGCCGAAGTTCGATGCGACGGACAAGCTGCGACTGCAGAAGGCCGTCAAGGACTTCGAGGCCGTTCTTGTCGGCTACATGCTGAAGAACATGCGGAACAGCGTCCAGAAGTCAGACCTGATGGATGACGGCTTGGGCGGCGACATGTGGGAAGGAATGTTCGACAGCGAGCTCTCGAAGCACATCACGAATCAGAGCCAATTCGGCCTTGCCGAATCCTTGTATCGCCGGTTGACCGGCGAACCGTTGCCGACGCAGCTCCGGACAATTCCGGAACTCGATCGCGTCATCCCGGAGGTGCCGAAAGCCCGTGTGATCGCACAGCCGCAAGTGACGGCGCAGCCTGCTCCAGCACCGATTCCTGTGTCCACTCCGCCGGCGCAGACGGCTCTCCCGGCGTCGGTCAAGCCGGAGCGATTGGACGCGGTGACCGATGCGACCGCTGTCGCGAAGCCGAAGTCCCGCATTGCAGAACGGCTTGCGACGTACGAAACGATCATTGATACCGCCGCGCAGGCGCACGGGGTTGATCCGGTGCTGATCAAGGCGGTCATCGCGACAGAATCGGCCGGCAAGGCGAACGCCCGCTCCTCCAAGGAGGCCAAGGGGCTGATGCAACTGATCGATTCGACGGCGGCGGACATGGGAGTGAAGAACGTGTGGGATCCCGAGGAGAACATCAACGGCGGCACGAAGTATTTGAAGAAGATGCTCGAGCGGTTCGATGGGGACCTGAAACTTGCGCTTGCGTCGTACAACGCCGGTCCCGGTGCGGTGGAGCGTCACAAGGGGATCCCGCCGTACCGCGAGACGCGCGACTATGTCAACCGAGTGCTGCATTATGTGAAACAGTATGAACAGGAGATCGCAACTCATGGCGAATGAGAACTTGGAAGAGGTCGTCCGCACCGAGGCGGAGATCGCAGAAGTGCTTCTGGGGTTGGTCCGCCAGCAACAGAATGCCATCGTGCACTTTCAGGAAGCGGCGCTGCGCACGATTCTCGAACAACAAGAGGATCTGCTCCGTCCTTTTGAAGCTCTCGAGAAGGAACGCGTGCGCCTGATGGGAACCGCGTCCATCGACGACGGCGCTCTTCCGCCGGCGGCGAAGAAGCTGAAGCGACTCGCGCAGGAGATCAGCGATTTGAACAAACAGAATCGCACTCTGCTCGAGCATTCCATGAAGTTCGTCCATCAGAACATCAAGATCCTGACGGAGGATTTCTCACGCAAGTTGATCGACGCGCGCATCTGACCGCGTCCCGAGGTTCGCATGGCTAGCTTGTCGAACATCCTGGAGATCGCCCGGCGCTCATTGACGGCCCAGCGTCTCGCCATCAATACCACCGGCCACAACATCTCCAACGCCGGAACGCCCGGATTTTCCCGCCAGCGCGTGGAATTCGCCCCGACCGATCCGATGCGCACCGCGTTCGGCTTTGTCGGCACTGGCGTCATCACCAGCCGCATCGGCCGCGTCCGCGAAGGTTTCATCGACCAGCAGATCCGCGGAGCGAGCGATACTCTCGGGTCGGCAGCGTCACAGCAAAAGATCCTTGGACAGGTCGAAGCCGTGTTGAACGAGCCTGCGGACAATGGCTTGAGTGCTTCGCTCAACCGTTTCTACAACGCGTTCAACGAACTCGCGCTCCATCCTGAAGAATCCGCGTACCGAAGCAACGTCCTACAGCAGGGAACCCTGCTGTCGCAGTCGTTCCATCAGCTCAACAAGAATCTCACGCAGCTCCACGGGGACATTCTCAACGACGTGAATGCCAAGGTGGCGGACATCAACCGGCTCACCAAGGAGATCGGTCAACTCGACCTCCAGATCGTCACGGCGCTTTCCGGCGGTGATGAGCCGAGCGACCTGAAGGACAAGCGGGACATGAAGCTGGACGAACTCTCGAAGATCGTCCGCATCAGCGCCAACGAGGATACCAATGGGTCGATGATCGTATCCATCGGCGGCGCCGAAGTGGCTTCGCGCGGACTCTCCACGGATGTGGTCGCTTCGATCGAGAACGGTCAGGTCGTCATTCGCCCGGGCAATTCCCCCCGTGCGCTCAGCGTCATTTCGGGATCGCTGGGCGGCGACGTCGAGATGTTCAATCGGGTGATCCCCGACTACATCGACAAAGTGCATCAACTCGCATCGGCGATGATCACGACGGTCAACAATGCCCATCGTGCCGGATTCGGCCTTGGGACGCCGCCGTTGACAGGAAACGATTTCTTCGTCGGAACCGATGCGGCGACCATCGACATCAATCCGTTCCTGCTGACCAATCCGGCCGCCATCGCGACGTCCTCCGACGGCCGACCGGGGAACAACGATGTCGCCCTCGCGCTCGCCGCGCAGAAGAGCGCGATGGTCCTCGACGGCGGCGTCACGACGATCCCGCAATTCTACAACAATCTCGTCAGCGCGATCGGCTCTGCGATCAATCAGGCCGGCTACCAGGAAAGCACCCAACAGCTGATCGTGACGCAGCTCGAGAACCAACGGAATTCGGTCTCGGGCGTTTCGATCGATGAGGAAATGACGAACCTCATCAAGTATCAGCGGGCGTTCGACGCCTCGGCACGACTCGTGTCGACGGTCGACGAAATGATGCAAACCATTATCGATCTGGTGTGATCATGCGTGTCACGGAAAATCATCTCGCCACACAATACCTGAACAACGTCCAGAACACCCGTCAGCGGGTCGCGGACCTCCAGAGCAAGATCGCCTCGGGCAAGCGCGTGCTGAAGCCGTCGGACGATCCCCGCGCGACGGACGGTATCCTCCGGTTCCAGGCGCTCCTGGAAGCGAACGAGCAGTATCAGCGCAGCAATGCCGACGGACAATCTTTCCTCCAGGCAACCTCGGAAACGCTCGGCAGCATCAGCGATTCGCTCCTCGGGTTGAAGGGCCTGCTCGTGCGCGCGAACAATTCCGCCAATATCGAAACGCTGCCTTCCTTCGCAACGAGTGCGGACGCCATTCTCGGCGATCTGGTCGATATGGCGAACACCCGCTTCAACGGGAAGTACATCTTCGGCGGGACCAACACGCTGGAACGCCCCTTCACGCTTGACGCCGCGCGGACGGCGGTGACGGCGAATCCCAACGGCATCGACGGTATCATCGCATACCCGGTCGGTGAAGGGATCACACAGCAGTCGAATATTCCCGGAGACGAGGCGTTCCAGGGAACGACGCTCTTCGACACGATCATTCGCATCCGCGATGCGATGGCGGCGGGGACCATCCCGACGGCCGCGGATATCGACGAAGTCTCGGCTCAACTTGATTACATGCTGACGAAAGCGGGGAAGGCGGGGATGTTCGTGAACACGATGACGGCGAACGAAGCCTTCCTCGCGTCGCAGGAAACGCAGCTGCGGAGCCTGCTCTCCATCGAACAGGACACCGATGTGGCGGAAGCCATCACCGAAATGAAGCGGGGCGAATTGATGCTCGACGCGGCGTTGAATACGATGGCACGCATCCTTCCGAAATCGTTGCTGGACTTCCTGCGCTGACGTGAAATCCCGCATCGACATATCGACCGTTGGCGGATTGGTCCTCGGATTCGGCGCGATCTTCGGCTCCTTCCTTCTCGAGGGGGGAACGATGGGGGCGCTCCTGCTCGGCCCGGCGATGATCATCGTCTTCGGCGGAACGATCGCCGCGGCGATGATCGGCACGACCTCCGAGCGAATGCGCACGGTTCCGTTCCTCATCAAGCTCTCGATGGTCCCGCCGCAGTTCGAGGTGAAGCAAGCGATCGAAGACCTTGTTCGGTACTCCTCCATTTCGCGCCGCGACGGTCTGCTGTCGCTCGAAAAGGAACTCCATCGCGTCGAGAATGCGTTCATGCGGAAGTTTCTCCGCCACGCGATCGACGGCACCGATCCGGAGGTCTTGCAGGAGATCGTCAACACGGAACTCGACGCCATCGCCGAGCGGCACTCGCAGGGAGCCAGCCTGTTCGTCAAGATGGGGGG
>JALONE010000114.1 GCA_025455125.1 Bacteroidota bacterium | reverse complement strand
CAGTATGTCTATCTGCGGGAAGCGTACAATCCGCTCATCGGATTTCTGTACGGTTGGACGCTCTTCACCGTCATTCAAACCGGGACGATCGCCGCTGTTGGCGTTGCGTTCGCGAAGTTCACGTCGGTGCTTGTTCCCGGATGGAGCGAGAAGGATGTGCTCTTCAACGTCGCTGGACTCGACATCACTGCCGCCCAGATCGTCGCGATCGTCAGCATCGCGGTGTTGACCGTCGTGAACATCCGAGGGATCCGGGAAGGCAAGACGGTGCAGAACTCCTTCACCATCGCCAAGACCGCCGCCTTGCTCGCGCTGATCGTGCTGGGGTTCGCCGTCGGGCGCAATGCCATAGCGATGGACCTGAACTGGAGCAAGTTCTGGGAGGCATCCTGGACGCGCGTGAGCGCCGAAGGGCTTATCTCCATCGAACAGCTCTCGGGATTCGCTTTCCTCGCCGCCGTCGGCGTTGCAATGGTGGGCTCCTTGTTCTCGAGCGATGCCTGGAACAACATCACGTTCACAGCGGGAGAGGTCATCAATCCGAAGAAGAACATCCCGTTGAGTCTCGCCATCGGCACAGGAGCAGTCACGCTCGTCTACCTCATCGCCAACATCTCCTACATCATGGTTCTTCCCGTTCAGGGATCACCCGACGGCATCGACGCAGCGGCGCGCGGCATTCAATTCGCGACCTCTGACCGTGTCGGGACCGCAGCGATGTCGGTCATCTTCGGCGAAACCGCCGCGGTGATCATGGCGGTGCTCATCATGATCTCGACATTCGGATGCAACAACGGATTGATCCTGGCGGGCGCGCGCGTGTACTACGCGATGGCGAAGGATGGATTATTCTTCAGGAAGGCGGGAGAATTGAATTCCCGGGGAGTTCCGGCGGTTGCGCTGGTCGTGCAGGGAATCTGGGCGTCTGCGCTTTGTCTTTCCGGAACGTACGGTGATCTGCTGGACTACGTGGTCTTCGCCGTGCTCATCTTCTACGTTCTGACGGTCATCGGTATCTTCATTCTGCGGAAGAAGCGTCCGGAGGCCGAGCGCCCCTATCGCGCATTCGGATATCCCGTCATTCCGATCATCTACATCATCACCGCCTCAGCGATCGTCATCGATCTGCTCGTTCTCAAACCGCAATACACCGGTCCGGGGCTTCTCATCGTGCTCCTCGGCATCCCCGTGTATATTGTGTGGAAGAAACTCCGTTCACTGACCCCTGGCCACTAGTCATGAGCCACCTGGAATAGCGGAATTGGAGTCACCCTGAGCATGCCTGTCCGCCGTCGCTGATGCAATGCGGCAGGCGGGGGCAAACTGACTACTGAATACTGATTACTCCTTTCCCCCCACCACCACCCACGGATAGCTTCCGCGGCTCTTGAGGATACCCTGCATCCAATCGAACTGCGGATGTTCCGTGAGGAAGCGTTTCGCATCGAAGGGCTCACCGCACGCGCGTCCCCACCGTGCCCAGAATCGCATCTCTTTTGCAAACTTTGTGTCCACGACCTTCGCGTCAAAACTCCCTTCGGGATAGAAGGGGACGTACGAGCCGAAGGTCAGGGTATCCGCTTCGAAGTGGCCGCACAGAACGCGTCCGCTTGGTGCTTCTCGCCGCAAATAGGCGTCATAATGGTCCGCTTCAAACAGCTTCGCCGTCTCCACGGTGATCCGTCCGCGGTACTCCTTCATCAACTGCTTCCACCGTTCTCGGCGAGCGACGGATGAGAGCCGGATGTCTGTCTCGTCTCTCGTCGTCTCAAAGCGAAGGATCCGCTTGTCGGTTGCGATATTCGATCCGGTGTAGAAGCCATCCTTCGTGCGCTCCAGGTTGACGAACTTCAAGCCGAGTTCCAATCGCGCGATCTCGTTCGTATTGATATCGCCGATGAGCCACGAATTCGCATACCCGCCGTTGTTCCCCTTCTTCATGATCTCGCACCACTCGTCGATCGACGCTGCATCTTGGATCGCGCGGCGGAGGCGAATGAATTCGGGGATGCCGCTCTCGTCGAACGCATCGAAGCCACCGATGGTGGTTTCGGCGCCGATCAATCCCCGGCTCGTGAGAAAGAAATCGGTGCCGCTGTGGATCCATCCGGGGAATGTCTGCATGACGATCGTATTGCCGCGCGCTGGAACGATCGTCAGAACGACGTTCGCGTCCGCCATGGTGAATTCCAACATCGTGTTGTGTCCCATCACGATACCGCCGTCGGCCGTCATCGACCCGGTGGCAATGAACGCGCTGCACGATTGCTTCTGGGGAAGCGGAGCCGATGCCCCCACCTTCTTCTGTTCGTTCGGCCACCAGTACCAGAGGAGTTCCAGGAACATGTTGTACGCGACCATCTCATCGAGCATCGCGTTCTGACCGGCCGCCGTCATGCCAGCGACGATCCCTTCGATCTCCTGCCGATTCTCCGTGTCAACCTTCGGCGTGAACCGTTCGTTCACTTGATGGACCAGCCACGACCACGGCATGGCGCTGACGTGCTCCCAGATCACGCGGCGGGCGCGAAGGGCATCATCGATCTGACGCGCCAGAAGATATCCGTGTTGGAATCCCCGGTCGCGAGGAGTGCCAGAGATGCTCAACTCGATCCATCCTGACTGCTCGGTCATCGATGCTTTGGAGAGGATCTGGCGATCTGCGGATGCGAGTATTGCTTGCTGCTGAGCGAGTGCCGACTGAGCGAAGAGGGCTATCGAAGAAAGAAGAAACGTGATGCGAATGATCGAGACAAACGGTTTCATACGTTTCACAATTTGGATCCTCATTTCTTTGGGCGCATGTTGAACAGTTGCGCGATGCCGATGAGCGTGAAGTAGATGGCCCCGGATGCGATTGCGGTCTCGGGGGCATCGATCCATTCTCCTCCCCCCTCGAATCCCTGTATCAAGCGGACCTCCTCGGTCAATCCGAGTTTGGGCAACGGGAGCATGACACCCGCGAACACCGCGGCGAGGTAACTCGCGACGCTCACCGCCCAATGGACCATCGTTGCATTGCGCTGTTCTTCGGTCGGACCGCCGTTGAGCAATCCGGCGAGCAATCGGTTGCCGATGAGGATCCAGAAGGCTCCCAGCGGCCACCATTGATCGAACGACGCAGCGAAGGCTCCAACGAACACAGTATAAAAGAAGCCGAGTCCAACCACGGCGAGAACCCGTTTCCACTTGGGATAGTCCGAAAACATTGCCGCGCCCATGAAGGCGGCGGAGTGGATGACGATGAACTCGAGCAGAAGAACGAGCACGAGGTACGAGACCATCTTTTCTTCGATGGCGAGGGGGGAGATCCAGGTGAGGATGTAGAGGAGCGCCATGCCCAGATCGGGAAGCGCGCCGACGCCGGTAAGCAGCCGGGGGCCCGTGCGCGGAAGTGCAGCGGGAGTTGAGGGATTCATGAGGGGTTCTCCGATTCCCAAAGATGGGGAACGAAGATGAAAGACGCCAGGGGAGGAGGGCAAAGGTTCACGAATAGCCCAGAGCAAAGCCCAGAGCATCGCTCAGAGCATGCCACGAGGGCGTACTCACCCAGCAGTCTATCTCAGCAACACTGCCTTCCGAACCAAGACCGCACTCCCCGACCGCAGCTGCAGAAAATATGTCCCCGACGGCGCTCCTTCCGCATTCCAGGTCACCCGATAATTCCCCGGTGTGTGGTTCCCCTGAGCCAACGCTGCCACTTCGCGGCCAAGGAAGTCCACGACGCGAAGTTCGACGTCGCTCGCCACTGGGATATGGTAGCTGACCTCTGTTGACGGATTGAAGGGATTCGGGAAGTTCTGCTCGAGACGGAATCCAGTAGGAAGTTGCTCCGAGCTCTCCGTCGTCGTGGCCGGCCCGGTGAGTAGGAAGATCTTACCAGCCGTGATGTCGCAGACATAGATCTCTCCGGACGCATCGACTCCAAACGAGGAAATGTAGGACGAAGACGGAACAAGCTCCTGATTCGTTGGCGCGGATGTCCCGTCATACGTAAGCGCCCAGATGCGACGTGAAACGTAATCACCGTACACGTACTTGCCAACCAACGAAGGGATCGCACTTCCGCGATAGACATAGCCCCCCGTGATCGAGTAGCCGAGGGAGCGATCATATTCCCAGACGGGGAGTTTCAGTCCGGTCGTGTCGCATCCAGACGACGGATCGTAGCAGAGCGTCCCCTCCATGACCCGCCAGCCATAGTTCCCCCCCTTCTGAATTATGTCGATCTCTTCGACACGGTTCTGCCCAACGTCTGCAGCCCAGAGGCGATTCGTCGATGGGTCGAAACTGAAACGCCAGGGATTGCGAAGTCCGTACGCATAGATCTCTTCTCTCCAACCCGAGGCGTTGCCGACGAACGGATTGTCCGCCGGGATTCCGTACGACTTCCCTCCCGATGTCGTATCGACGTCGATTCGCAGGATCTTTCCCAATAGCGACGATCGATTCTGACCGTTGTTCTGCGGATCTCCGCCGCTCCCTCCATCTCCCAATGCGATGTAGAGATAACCGTCCGGTCCGAACGCGACTTGTCCGCCGTTGTGGTTTGTGTAGGGCTGCGGAACTTCCAGCAGGACCAGTTTGCTTGCGGAGTCTGCCTTCGTCGGATCGCCGGGCTGCACTCGGTAGCGGGCAATCACGGACCGCAACGGATTGTCCGCAGTGTAATTAAGATAGAAATATCCGTTGGATGCATACTGAGGGTGAAACGCCAATCCGAGCAATCCGAGCTCTCCGCCGGCGACGATGCTGTCTCTGATGTTCAGGAATTCAGACATGGTCGTCACGGTCTCGACCCCCTGAAACACCCGGATCACCCCCGCCCGCTCAACGACGAACAACCTGCCGCTGCCATCGCCGGCATGTTGAAAGTCGACCGGCGATGAGAACAGCAGGTTCGGAAACGCCGACTTCAGGCTGTATTGTCCTACCCCTTCCGCCACATGTCCAACCAGTCCAGCAAATAGAATGAGGCCCGCCCTGAGCATGTGGCTTTTTATTCCCGCCAGCTGCACGCCTATGCCTATGCCCTGGAGCACCCCGCGCCTGGCGCCACCGGTTTGCAACCGATCCAGAAGCTGGGGTTG
>JALONE010000113.1 GCA_025455125.1 Bacteroidota bacterium | reverse complement strand
CTCCACTACGAGTTCATCAATCCGAGCGGAGAGAAGGCGGAGCAGGAAGCGCAACAACAAGGCGTTCCGCCGGTCGAAGTGCAGGTGGTGAACAACGATAAGTTCGAAGTGAAGCGGGCGTTCCTCGGACTGGTGCTCCTGTATGAGGACCGGAAGGAAGTCCTTCCTGTGGTGCAGAACCTCGCGTCGCTTGAATACGACATCAGCAGTGCGCTGAAACGGCTGACGACGCGCGTGAAGAAGCGCGTAGGATACACGACCGGTCATGGCGAGCCGACACTGGAGCAACTGCAGGCGGTGAACCGTGAGGTGAGCGCGCAGTACGATCTCGTTCCGGTCGACCTCGGCGGCGGAAGCGATGTCCCCGCCGACCTTGCCGCCCTGCTTATCATCGCCCCGCAATCGAAGTTCTCGGATTCCGCGAAGTACGCGGTCGACCAGTATCTGATGCGCGGCGGAACGGTGGCATTCTTCCTGAACCGGATGACCGCATCGCTGCAGCAGCGATTTGCGCAGGCGCTGGAAACGGGACTCGAGGATCAGCTCGAAGCCTACGGCGTGCGCATCAACAGCGACCTTGTGCGCGATGCGCAGTGCGCCAACATCGCGGTGATGCAGCAGCAGGGCCCATTCCAGATGCGCAGCCAGGTGCCGTTCCCCTATCTGCCGAACGCGGCGAACTTCGATCGACAGAATCCCGTGGTCAAAGATCTGCAGAGCCTCATTCTGTTCTTCGCGAGTTCGCTCGATACAAGCCTCGCAGCGACGAAGGGATTGAAGGCCGAGGTTCTGGTTCGCTCGTCAAAGCAAAGCGGACGGCAAGGAGGCTTCGTGATGCTCGATCCGTTCACGCAATACACGGAGGCGGACTTCAGCGAATCGGGCATCCCGATGGCGGCAACGGTGGGGGGTTCGTTCGCGAGCGCCTTCGCCGGCAAGACGCCGGTTCCGGCGATCGACAAGAGCCCCGAGACGCGCATCGTCGTCGTCGGTGACGGAGACTTTATGAAGGATGAATATCTTGGCAATCGGAACAACCTGACATTCTTCGTGAACATCGTCGATTACCTTGCGGACGACGCCGGCCTCATCACCATCCGGTCAAAGGATATCGCGCAGCCGCCGCTTGACACGCTGTCCGACGGCGTGAAGAAGGCGGTCAAGTACGGAAACCTTGCAGTGCCTCCGCTGCTCATCATCGCCTACGGATTGTTCCGGTGGCGGCGACGGGTCGCCCTCAAGCGTGCAATGGAAGCGCAAACAGGAGGACGATAAGCTATGAAGCGATCCACACTCATGATGGGGGGAATTCTCGTCGTGCTCGTTGTGCTCGCCTGGTTTCTGATGGAACGGCCCGGAGAACAGAGCCGTGAATCGGGGAATCAGGGTCCGCTCGTGACGTTCGACTCTGCCGCCATTGACCGGATCCGCATCACATCGCCGACCCAGAGCGTCACGCTCGAACGGCGGGGCGTGGAGTGGAGCCTGACATCTCCCATCGCGTACAAGGCGGACAAGAATGCCATCGGCGAGGCGCTTCGACAGGCGAAAGAGTTGACGGTGAAGAGCGTGGTTTCAAGTCGTCCGGAAAAGCAGGGTGTGTTCCAGGTCGATTCGACCGGAACGCGCGTCGAGTTCTTCGCGGCAGGGTCCGAGGCCGCATCATTCATCTTCGGAAAAATGGGAGGAACCTACCGGGAGACATTCGCACGCCGGGCGTCCTCGGATGAGGTGGTCGTTGTCGATGGAACACCCGGATTCTCGTTCGGCAAGACCGTGCGCGACTGGCGCGACCGGAGCATCGTGACGATGGATGCCGCTGCGATCAGCGAGATCCGCTTCCAGTATGGCGACACCGTGTTCTCCGTAGTCCGTGCGGACAGCGTCTGGACAATCGGCGCTCAGCAGGCGAAGGATGATGCGGTTCAGCCGCTCGTCAGCGCGCTCGCCTCGTTGCGTGCGGATGAGTTCGCGGATGATGTCGCGAAGACACCCAGGATCACGGCGCTCATCACGATAGGCGAGACCCAATTGCGGTTTGCGTACGACAAGGAACAGAAGAAGTATCTCGTTCAATCGTCCGCATCGCCGCAGTGGTACGTGCTGGAATCATGGACAGCGGGGAACGTGTTGAAGAGGAAGAAAGATCTAATTTAGGCTTAAGTCAGAAGTCAAAAGTCAGAAGGGTTGGCATGCCCTCACCTTATGACTTCTGACTTATCGCATTTGACTTGGATTTCCACCGTTTCTTGCTCCCCCCTGAATTTATCGTTACCTTTCATGTTCCTATAAATATTTCTGACCTATCGTACGAGGAGAATCATGGCGTTTCGATTTCTGATCGCGGCTGTGGCGTTGGCGGCGGGTGTGCTTGCCGGATGCAGCGCCTCCAATCCCACGCTTGCAACCATCGGCGATGAGCAGTTCACGCTTCAGGATTTTGAGAATCATTACGCGAAGAACAACGGCGGATGGGAAGCCGGTGTCAAGGCGACGCTGCCGGAACGGCAAACCTTCCTCGACCTCATTCTGAAATTCCGTCTTAAGGTCGGCGAAGCGCGCCGCCTGGGACTCGACCGGGATTCTGCCATCCAGAGCGAACTCGAGACCTATCGCAACACGGTCGCGCAGACCGTCATGCTGGAACGGGAGATCTTTGAACCGGCGGTGAAGCGTGCGTACGACCGAAAGGCCGAGCAGGTTCACGCGAGCCACATCCTCTTGCGCATACCGCCCAATCCTTCCCCCGCAGACACCCTTGCCGCCCACACCAAGGCAATGAGTGTCATCGCCCAGCTGCCAACGGCTCCGTTCGATTCGTTGGCGCGCGCGCACTCCGAAGATCCGAGCGCCGCAGTGAACGGAGGAGATCTGGGATTCTTTGGAGGCGGCCGAATGGTGCCGGAGTTCGAGGACGCCTGCTTTTCATTGAAACCGGGCGAATACACGAAAGTCCCGGTGCGAACACAGTTCGGGTATCACATCATCAAGGTGGTCGATCGGCAGAAGAATCCCGGAGCCGTTCAGATCAGTCATATTCTGCTTCGCTTTGCGCCGGATCGGAGCGACTCGACGGCGATCGAGGACACTGCGAAGGTGATCATGAGCGAGATCCGCAACGGTCTCTCCTTCACAGACGCGGTCACACGATACAGCAAAGATCCCGGAAGCATCCCGCGCGGCGGAGATATCGGCTTCTATGACCGCGATCGATTACCGCCGGAAATGGGGAAGGCCTTGTTCGGTGCCGCGATCGATTCCGTGCTTCAGCCGTTCCGGATGGACTACGGATACCACATCATCAAGGTGAACGCATTCCGGCCGGTGCCGTCCTATGAGGAGAGCGAGAAGGAACTTCGCACGCAATATCAGCAGCAGCGGTATCCGGCGGAATTGAAGCGCTTCACGGAGCGCCAACGGGCTGCGTATCGTCCGGTCATCGACAGCGCGGTGATCGAAGGATTGATCGCCCGGATCGATACGACGAAGGCTGCGGCGTCGCCGGGGTGGTCCGACAGCATCGACGCAGAATTCCTGAACCGCACGATCATCACCGTCGGCACCCGCCGTGTGAACGTTCACTCGTTCGTGGAGCGTCTCTCGACCGATTCGGAATCGCGAACGAAGATGCTCACGCCCGCCAACGTTCGCGGATTGGCAGACAAGGTTTCGGACGCGGTCGTGCTCGAAGTCTATGGCCGCGCCTATGCGGAAGGGAAGCCATTCTTCCAGTCGCTGATGCGCGACTACGAGGATGGCATCCTGCTCTATCGCATCGAACAGGACGAAGTGTGGAAGAAGGTGGTCATCAACGATTCCCTTCTGCGCGAGCATCACGCGAAGACGCAGGAATCGTACCGATGGCCGGACCGCGTGAGCTTTGCAGAGATCTTCGTGCCGACCGATTCCATTGCTCAGGCGATCGCCAAGCGCATCACGAAGGCCGCCGATTTCCTCGCCCTCGCCGAAACGACGACGACCCGGCCGGGATACAAGGATAAGAAGGGCGTCTGGGCGCTTCAGAACGTGTCGACGAACGAACTTTCCCAGCGCGCGTGGTTGATGGCTGTCGACAGTGTTTCCGCGCCGATGAAGTTCCAGTATGGGTGGTCGATCATCAAGACGCTCCAAAAGGATCCCGCGCGATTGAAGACGTTTGAAGAGGCATCCGCTGAAGTGGCGACCGCGTACCAGGAAGTCGCCTCCAAGCAGCGCGAGAAGGAATGGATCGAGCAGTTGAAGGCGAAGAATCCGATCCGGATCAATGAAGATGTGCTGCCCAAGGCGTTCACCGGACCTGCGCGCGATGCGAAGTAGCGCGTTCCTTCTCCTTGCCGTTTTGTTCGTTGCCGGCTGCGGCCGCCAGGAATCGGGAAAGACCCCGGTGGCCCGCATCGGTGGACGGACGTTGACGGTGGAGGAGATCGAAGCGGCGCTGCGCACGGAGGGAGATCTCTCGCAGGCACAGATGCAGCAATTCATGCAGCGCTGGATCGCCGACGAACTGCTGTATCGCGAAGCGGCCAGTCGCGGTTTTGACCAGGCAGAAGAGGTCAACGCCCGGGTGGAGGAATTGCGACGAACGCTCGCCATCAACATGCTGCTCGAGAAGGAAGTGTACGCGAGCGATGCCACCGCGATCCCGATGGAACGCGTCCGCGCATACTACGATGTCCATCAAGACGAGTTTGTTCTGACGCAGGATGCGGCGCTCATCAGCTTTGCGTTGTTCAAGGAGCGGGACGCCGCGACCGCACTCCGCAACACCGTGTTGCGCGGAGCAGCCTGGCATACGGCGCTCATGACTGCCGACAACGCCCTGCTCGGGCGAGCCGATTCCGTCTATCATACACAGCAGTCCCTGCGCCCGGCGGAATTATGGCGCGTGACCGCCGCCGCGAGGAGCACCGACCCTTCGTTCCCCATCAGCACGGGGGACGGGTACTACGTGCTCGTCGTGTGGAAACTCCAGCGTCAGGGTCAGACCGCCGACCTGTTGTCGGTGGAACGCGAGATCGAGGTCTTTCTTTCGGCGGGACCGGCCGACAGTGTTACGGTTCAATGAGAGGACGTATGCGCATCATCGTTCGTAGCTGGATCGCGCTGTTCGTAGTAGTTGCAGCGATTCCGGCGGCCGCACAGACCATGGTCGATCGGATCGTGGCGGTGGTCGACCGCGAGATCATCACAGAATCCGAATTGCAGGAACGCGTGACCTTCATCGCGATGCAGAACCGCATCGACCCGAAGCGTTCCGACCTTCGTCAGCAGGTGTTGGACGGCATGATCACCGAAAAGCTGATCCTTGCGCAGGCGCTCATCGACAGCGTTGAGGTCTCAGACGACGAAGTGAGCCGCATGCTCGATCAGCGGATCCAGGATTTCGTCCGGCAGGTCGGATCCGAAGCGCGCGTGGAGCAGATGTACGGCAAGCCGATCAGCCGCATCAAGCGGGAATACCGGGACGATCTGAAGAACCAGCTGCTCATTCAGCGGGTTCGGCAGCAGCGTGAGGCGAACATCCTGATCACGCGGCGCGAGGCGGAGGAATTCTACGTCTCGTTCAAGGACAGTCTGCCGCAAGTGCCTGAAGAGTTCGAGATGAGCCATCTGTTCATCACGCCGAAAGCAGACGACGCGGTGGAACAGCGCACGCGGACCTCGCTCCAGGCCGTGCTGGATAGCATTCGCGCAGGGAGCGATTTTGCGGAGATGGCGCGGAAGTACTCGATCGACGGGACCGCTGCAAACGGCGGCGATCTCGGGTGGGCGAAGCGCGGCGATTATGTCCGCGAGTTTGAGGAAGCGGTATTCGCCCTCAAAGAAGGCGATGTGTCGAACATCGTAAAGACCCAGTTTGGATTGCACATCATCCAGCTGATAGGGCGCCGGGGCGAGTCGGTCCATGCGCGTCACATTCTGATGCGGGTCGAGAAAGGAGCGGCGAGCGACTCGGCCGCCATCCAGACGTTGACGGAGTATCGCAAGCGCATCCTTGCCGGTGAATCGTTCGCCGACCTGGCGAAGAAGTATTCGGAAGATGAGGACACGAAGCCGCTGGGAGGCGACCTCGGCGCGTTGACGATGGAACAGCTCCAGCCCGATTTTGCTGCGGAGATCAGGGACCTCAAGGAAGGCGAGATCAGCATGCCCGCGCGCGCATCGGTCGGCGTCTCGTACGGCTACCATATTGTCTGGATGCGAAAACGCACGCCGCCGCATGCCATGACGATTGAGACCGACTATCGCCGCGTCGAGCAACTCGCCCTGTATGTCAAGCGGAACAAACTCAACGCCGAATGGGTCGAGGAGCTGAAGAAGACTATTTATGTCGATATTAGACTGTAGGAAGAAGATCCAAGACGCCAAGACACCAAGAACCAAACAACGAACAAGGACAAAGAGGAAAGAACCAAAGTCGGAATAGGAAGCTCTCTTCGACAGATGAGATGGTCCTTTGAAATTGGACCTTGCTTCAGCTTGGCTCTTGTGATCTTGTGCTCTTGGTTCTTGCTGCTCCTATGCCCCGAATACCCAAACGAACGAGCGATGTTGATGCGGTACGCGAACTGGCGATGGCGTATGCCTCGCTGAAGAAGGAGATCGCGACGGTCATCGTCGGGCAGGATGCCATTATCGAGCATCTGGTCATCGCCCTGCTCGCGCGTGGACACTGCCTGCTGGTCGGCGTTCCCGGACTCGCCAAAACCCTGCTCATCAAAACCCTCGCTCAGGCGCTCGACCTCAGTTTTCGCCGCATCCAATTTACGCCGGACCTCATGCCCGGTGACATCACCGGCACCGAGATCATCGAAGAAGACCGCACAACGCGGGCGAAGGCGTTCAAGTTCGTCAAAGGTCCGGTGTTTGCGAACATCGTGCTGGCCGACGAGATCAACCGGACGCCGCCGAAGACGCAGGCCGCATTGCTCGAAGCAATGCAGGAACACCATGTGACCGCGGCGGGAGAAACATATCCGCTGGACGAACCGTTCTTCGTGCTTGCGACGCAGAATCCGATCGAGCAGGAGGGAACATATCCGCTGCCCGAAGCACAGCTCGACCGGTTCATGTTCAATTTGTGGCTGGAGTATCCTTCGTTCAGCGAAGAGGTGCAGATCGTCCGGACGACCACGAGTCAGTATGCGGCGCAGGCATCGCGCGTGTTGGATGGTGAAGACATTCTCGGCTTTCAGGAACTGGTGCGTCGCGTTCCCGTCGCGGACAACGTCATCGAGTACGCGGTTCGTCTCGCGAACCGGACGCGCCCGAACGGCCCCGACGCAACGCCCGATGTGAAGAAATGGATCCGATGGGGTGCGGGTCCGCGTGCTTCGCAGTATCTGATCCTCGGCGCCAAAGCGCGCGCGGTATTGCAGGGACGCACGACTGCCGACATTGCCGACGTCATTGCAATGGCAGGTCCCGTCTTGCGACACAGGCTCGTGACCAGCTTTAACGCGGAAGCGGAAGGAGTGGCGACGATCGACGTCGTCCATTCCGTTCTCAAAGGGATGTCCTGATCAATCGCAGGTGAACGAGTCAGCGAATGAAGCGTTCGCTCGTCATAGGATTCGTGATGCTGGGTTGCGGCGTGGTTGCCTCGGCCTTCGCACAGGAGCGTTACTGGATCGAGCTTCGCGACCGCACCGTCGTGGAGTCGAATGATCAGCCGCAGGCCGCGACACGGGCGGGGATCAGCGAACGAGCACTGCGTCGTCGTGCAAAGGTTCTTTCCACCGATCAGCTTATCCAAGCGAACGATCGTCCCATCTCCGAATCCACCCTCGATGTTATCCGTTCCACGGGAGCGCGCGTACGTTCCGTTTCCCGTTGGCTCAACGCTGTTTCCGTCGAAGCAAGTCCGGCGCAGATTGCGTCCCTCCGCCAGCTTCCGATCGTTGCACAGACCATTCCGGTAGCGCGCTACACCCGAAAACAGGTCGAAGCGGTTAAGCCTCCAGCATCCACGCTACTCCGTTCTTCTGCTGCAAACCGGTTCGACTACGGAACATCGCTCACGCAGATCACCAACATCAACGCAGTCGAGCTGCACAATCTTAACGTGGTTGGCGAAGGAGTGGTGGTTGGGATGCTTGACAACGGCTTCACGAACTACGCTACTCATGAAGCGTTGGTCGAAGCGGAAGTCATAGGCGAATACGACTTTGTTCAGCGGGACGAGAACACGTCACGCTCATCGACGGAGCTTTCAAGCCAAGGAGACCACGGCACAGGTTGCTTCTCGGTGCTTGGCGGGTACAAGCCCGGTAAGTTGATCGGAGCGGCACCCGGCGCAACATTCATGCTGGGAAAGACAGAGATAGAAGGGTCAGAAACACACATTGAGGAAGACCTGTACGTCGAAGGCCTTGAATGGTTGGAACGGAATGGTGCGGACATCGTATCGACGTCGCTCGGCTATCGTGGATTCGATGCGATCACATATAGTTATCCAATAGATTCTTTGAACGGCCGCAGCACGATCGTTGCCCGGGCAGCCTCGATTGCCGCAAGCAAGGGAGTATCCTCGGTGTTGGAGCGACGTCATCGGATGGTGAACTTGCGGCATTCAGCGGAACGGGTCCGACGGCGGACGGTCGTATCAAGCCGGAAATCGTCGCCCAGGGATTGGGCGTTTATTGGGCTGGCACAAGCACAGCGACAAGCTATGGTTTTGCGAATGGAACTTCTCTTGCGACGCCGTTGACCGCCGGTGCCGCGGCGCTTGTGCTTTCTGCGCACCCTCAGCTGACGCCGATGCAGGTGCGGGAAGCCATCCTCCAAACCGGACGCCCTGTGGACAACGGGACCTGGCAAACAGCCTCCTATCCGAACAACTACTATGGTCATGGCCGCCTTGACGCGTTGCGGGCTGCGATGTATCATGGACCGGTTGTCGGTAATCGTCCCGAGGTTGAACGTACCGCCGGCGGATTCGATCTTCGCATCATGATCCGTTCGTCAGCAGCCGTTCCAGCAGATTCCGTGAAGTTCATCTACACGATCGATGCCGGGTCCACGTACAACACGCTTACGCTTCAGGCAGGCGGACAACTCTACGAGTATGTCGGCTCGGTGGTCGCCCCCACGGACAGCCGCGTCTTGGGATATTTCGCCTTTGCGGATGCCGACGGCCGGTCTCAACGCTTGCCATACAATGCGCCGGACAGCCTGCTTGATCTTGCCAGTCTCTCATACGGCGGTGAACCGTCCGTTCCGACCAGTGCGACCCTCCATCAGAACTACCCCAATCCATTCAACGCCGGAACGGTCATCGAGGCGGATGTTCCTATTGCAGGCCGCGCGGAGGTCGATGTGTACGACATCCTTGGCCGTCATATCCGAACGCTGTTCAACGGAGTGACCGGACCGGCACGGCTCACGCTCCGCTGGGACGGTCGTGCATCGGACGGAACGCCGGTTGCGTCCGGTATCTATGTCTATCGATTGATCACTCCCGCATCCTCACTCAGTCGCACGATGGTCTTTGTCCGATAGCCGCTCATGCCTGAGCTGCACCTCTCGTTTGCTGTCTCTTCCGCTTTGCTCCTTCTCCTTGGTGCCGCCGCCATCGCGTTCGCATTCTGGTCGTACCGCAGCACCATTCCTCCCGTGTCGTCGGCCATGCGCCGGCTTCTGCTGACGCTGAGACTTCTTGTCTTTCTCCTGCTCATTCTTCTCATCGGCGGTCCTGTGCTCAGCATGCGTTGGATCGCGGAAGAGCAACCGTCCGTCCTCGTGCTTGCGGATAATTCGCTGAGTATGACGCTCCGTGACGGAACGAATGAACGCTCTTCGGTCGTACGCCGCGTGCTGGATGACGAGGTCTTCACCGCACTGCGTTCGCGTGACCGGCTCCGGGCGGTTCGATTCGACCGGACGAGCATACCGTTGGAACATCCTACCCCGGATTCATTGACGTTCACCGGCGCCGTGACCGATCTTGCTGCTGCATTCCGGAAGGCGAAAGAGATCGCGTCGAACGACCATATCCGCGCGGTGGTGCTGGTCTCGGACGGCAACGCCACACAGGGACCGACGCCGTTGTATGAAGCGGAAGCGCTCGGGCTTCCGGTTTTCACGATCGGCATCGGAGACACGAGCGCGAAAAAAGATGTGCAGGTGCGGAGCATCCTCACCAACGAAACGGCATATGCGGGAACGCGGATCCCATTTCGAATCAAGATCAGAAGCGCCGGATATGGCGGTGAACGGATCGATGTCGTCCTTCGGCGTCGCGACAGCATCGTTGCACGCGAAGCGATCACGCTCCAGCCGGGCATTCGCGACTATGCACTTGTTCTCAACGCGGTACCTGCGGCAGAGGGACGGGAGTTCTACACAGCGGAGATCGCGCCGCTTGCCGGAGAAGCGACCACGGCGAACAATCGTTCGAGCGTCACGGTCCGTGTGCTTCGGAGCAAAATGCGGCTGATGATCATTGCCGGCGGACCGAATCCGGATGTCGCTTTCATCAGGCGCGTGTTGGATGCAGACGAGAACATCGATGTCCGCGCATTTACAGAGAATGCGGCAGGAGCGTTCCTGGAAGGTGATCCGACGGACCCGAAGGAGAGCGCGGTCGACGCGGTTGTGCTGATCGGATATCCCCGATCGTTCAGTGATCGGCGCGTGATCTCGTGGATTCGCACGCAGGCGGAGGAGGGTGCGGGACTGTTCTTCATTCTCGGACGAACGGTCGACCCGGCGGCGCTGTCCATGTTGACGTCAGTGCTTCCGTTCACACTGGAGCGTCCACGGACCGAAGAGATGCAGGTATTTGCTTCAATCCCGGATGCGAAAGCGGGGCACGAACTTCTGACGACTGGCGGGGAGGGTGCGAGTTCGGAAGGATGGAAGCGGCTTGCCCCGGTATTCCGCTGGCAGTCGGGTATTGCAGCCAAGCCGGAGGCGGATGTGCTGGCGCAGGTGCGTGTGGGAAGCACGACGCTCACCGAGCCGATGATCGTGCTGCGGAACGTCAATCGTCGCCGATCGCTGGTCGTTGCCGGGTATGGGATTTGGAGATGGCAGATGTTGGCGGATCCAACGACGGACACGCGTGACCTCTTCCGCACGTTCGTCGAGCGGTCTGTTCGCTGGCTCACGACGAAGGAGGACGATCGGCGAGTCCGCGTGGAGCCGGAGCGTGAGATCTTCAGTTCCGCGGAGCAGGTCACGATGGTCGCGCAGGTATATGACGAAGCCTTTCGGCCCGTCGAGCGCGCGACGGTTCGGGTGCAGATCAGCGGTCAGGGAATCAGCCGCGAGTTGGAGTGCACGGACGAAGGGAACGGTCAGTACATTGGAGTGGCTGAGCCGATACCGGAAGGGATCTATTCGTACACCGCGACGGCTGCATCGGGGAACATCGTGCACGGTGAAGACCGTGGATCCGTCCGCGTCGGTGCGGTTGCCGTTGAATTCCTCGAGACGGCGATGAACAAGTCATTGCTCCAGCAGTTGGCGAAGCGCACCGGGGGCGCGCACTACGATGCGGGTGACATGCGGGGATTCGCCGATGCCGTCGTGGGCGTTCCCGGATTTGTCCCGCGCGAACGGATGAAGAGCAAGGATGTCAAATTGTGGAATCTCGAATGGATGCTCGCGGCGCTCGTCGGCCTGGTCGTCGCGGAATGGGT
>JALONE010000112.1 GCA_025455125.1 Bacteroidota bacterium | reverse complement strand
CCCAGGCTCCACTCGTCGGAGTAGGGATTGACCTCGTAGTCGATGTAATACAACGCCGTCCCGTTGATGACAAAGTTGGCCGGGAAGTAGTCAATGTTCAAACCCTCTGACCGCAATCTGGCGGAGAGCGCGAACAATTGAGCAATGATGGTCTCGTCTGCGTTGCCTTCGGCTACCCATTCGTGTCCGACGTGTCCTGGAATGTACGCTTTGAGAATAAAGCGCTGTCCCTGATCGAACCCGATAAGGGAGGGCATCGGGACGCCCAGTCGTGAGAGTGTTGCATGCGCCTGAACTTCCAGAAGGACCTTGTCGTCCTTGAAGGTATAGAAGGAACACGGCTCATCATGCATACGCTTGAATACCACCTGCCGTCCCTGGAGTTCAGCCAGAAAGGAATGACCGGACTTCCCCTTGCCGAGCCTTCGAAGCAGGGTCACGACGCCGAATGAAGTGTCGATCGTGGCGGGAGCAATGTCTGAGTGCAATCTGGTTCCTGATGTGATGGTGCAACGAGAGCACGAACAAACATCACCGGCTGAGCATCTTCAATTCCGCTTTGATATTCTTGATGTCCACGTCCATGACGTAGATATCGCCGTGCCCCGTTCGGCCGCTCGCGAAGGCCAACCACTTCCCGTCGGGGGACCACGCCGGACTCTCGTTGTGATATCGATCTGAAAGGGCGAGCGGAAGCGATGTACCACCCTCGGCAGGCATGATCCAGAAACCCAATCTTCGTTCTTGCATCACGGCGTAGACGAGCAGTGATCCGTCGGGAGAGAGCGCGAGGTATCGGTACAACGAATCACGGTGTCCGGTGATCTGCTGGTGTTCCCTTTGATCGAGGAAGACCTTCCAGAGGGTGGACAGTCGTGTCTGCCGATCCATGAGCGCGATGAGGACGCTCTCCCCATCCCGCGACCAGCAACCGGGGATCGCGATGAAGCCCTCCTTCCGAAGTAGTTTTGCCATGGCGCCTGTGTTGAGACTGTGAACCCAAAGCGCTCCTCCGGAATCTTTGAACGCGATGTGGGAACCGGTAGGGGACCAACAGGGCAAGCCGCCGTTGTGCATGCGAATTGAATCGGGAATGATCTCTCTCGGTGCCCCGCCTGCTGTGTCAATGAGCATCATTCCCGCGCCGGAGTCTGAATCAAAAACGATGAGTCGCCCGTCGGGAGACCACTGCGGATGCTCGCCGATGAAGTCCGTGAACGGAAGCACTGCGCCGAGCTCAAGCGAGACTTTCCGCAGGCCGAACGCCTGCTTTCCGTTGCCGGTTTCAATGAATGAATATACGATCATCTTCCCGTCCGGTGACCACGACGGGAATCCATTTCGTGCCCCATCAGCGGTGAGCCGAGTCGTCGGAAACCGATCCTGCGAGGAGAGCGAAGCGGTGATCACGAACAGCGTTACTGTGATGCGGACGAATGCGTTCACTGTCTTCATTGCCACTCCTCCGATATGAAGTGTGAGATCGAATTCATGCGGACTCCAAGGACGTCGGCGGAGTACCGCGTTGTCGCTTTGCCAACACGCCCGCAACATAGCCCATGGGGAGATAGGCTCCCGCCAAGTCAAGCACCGTAAACCAGAGCGGTGAGGGGAGCAAGAGAACGTTGATGATCCCGCCTACAAGAAAGAGGACGGCGATGGCAAGCGAGAATTTCATCTTGTGCGATTGCGCAATGAAGCCTGCTGCCAACGCGCCAATGAACGTTCCCATCGCATGCGCAAGGAATGGCATGAGAAAATGCTTCGGTTCGAACAAGTGCATTGACGCCTTCAGACCCTCCATCGTGGTCGTATTGGCACCGGCGGGGGGAGGAATGATTGAGCCGCTGACCATGATGATGGCCATGTTAACGATGCTGCCGAGCACAACGCCGACGACTACGGCGAGGATGTTCCTGAGAATCGCGTTCATGCGATTTGTGTCTCCGAGTGTGTGACGAGTTGGGTTCCCAGTTGTCCCTGGAGGTATCCCGGGAATCTCCCCCGGTGTTATCCCGGGGCAATCCTTGTTCTGATGCGGCTGCCCATCTTCGCCAACCAGCGCGAGGAGGGAATAGTCACAGTTCACCAGACGTGACGCCGTGCTCCCGCCGGATCTCCTCGATCCGCTTGATATGATGGAATACGTGACTTGCCTGCATCTCGACAATGAATCCGACCGATACCCGGGTGATCTCTCCATTTGGCTCGCGGATAGTTGCTGATCGTTCCCAGGCATCTGTTCTATGTGCAAGGAGATCGAGAACATTTGCTCGCGTGGCCTTGAGCAAGGCGAGGGAAGAATGCACTGGACGCTTCGCGTAGGCCCAATGCGATGCCCAAGTCGTTTGCGGGAAGGGCGAATACCAGTCGAGATGGAATTCCGCGTGCTCGTTGCCGAGTGCCATCTTGATGCCGACGGTCCAGATGTCGTCGCCGTCGGCAATGTGGTGGACGATCTCACGGATCGACCAGCCTCCTGTGGAGGGTGTGTGGTCAAGTTCGGTATCGGTCAGGTCGTTGATGACGCGTTCCAGCTGGACCGGTCCATCTGCATACTGAGCGAGGATGGCTGCCCGGTCACCCTTTGGGTTATGCTCGGACATTTCGTTCACCATGAGTGCGAAATCGTGAAAATGAAAACGTCAAATAGTGATTTATTGCCGAAGGATCTTCTCCAGAGTCTTTCCTTTTGCGAGTTCATCGATCAGCTTGTCTAAGTAGCGTATCTTCTGCATCAGCGGATCGGCGATCGTCTCCACGCGTACACCGCACACGATCCCCTTGATGAGCGACCTGTTCGGATGAAGGGCCGGGGCTTGAGCGAAGAAGGTTTCGAAGTCGACATCCTGTTTGATTTGTCTTCGTAATCCCGCCTGGTCGTAGCCCGTCAACCAACAAATGATCCTGTCAACGTCTGCTTTCGTGCGGTTCTTTCGCTCTGCTTTCTGAACGTACAGCGGATAGACCTTCGCAAACGACATCGTGAAGAGGCGATGATTGGACATTATTAGCCTTCGGCTTGGGGTCTGTTGGTGAAACGTACTGACGGGGCTGCTCAGATGCAACGCGAAGGGGGGAAAGCGTGTTCGAAGTTGCCCCGGAGTTGCTGCGGGAATCTCACAGGGGGCAGCGAAACAACTCGCACAGAACAGCCCAGCTCCAAGCACGCCGCGCTACCGTCCCGGCCAGGATGGCTCCAGGTTCCAAGTGGTCGTCGTCGTGATTCGAGTCTCCCCCGTGCCGTCAATGTTGACCGTGTACACCTCACTGCCGTTATAAGGGGTATGCCGTTCCGTGGTGAACGCGACTCGGGCGCCATCGATCGAAACGGTCGGCTCCCAGTTGGGGCCGGCAGCGCTTGTAAGCTGGACCACATTGCTGCCATCGGCGTTCATCAGGTGAACCTGCCACTGTCCGCTCCGGTCGCTGACGAACACGATCTTGCTGCCGTCGGGAGTCCATTGCGGTTCGCGATCATTGCTCGTGCTGTCCGTGAGACGAACTTGGTTCGTGCTGTCTGCGTTCATCACGTAGATGTTCTCATTGCCATCGCGCCCGGACTCAAACACGATCTTCCTGCCATCGGGGGAGTAGAACGGCTCCGAGTTGCCGCCCGACGACGACGTGAGTTGGCGCAAATCGCTGCCGTCGGCACGCATGGACCAGATCTGCCGAAGCCCGCTTCGGAAGCTCTCGAAAACGATCCTGCTGGCATCCGGCGACCACTGAGGTTCCTCGTCGCGGCCAGGGTCGTTCGTGATGCGGGTCTGGCTCGATCCATCCGCGTTCATGAGGTAGATCTCTGTGTTGCCGTCCCGTTCGCTGGAAAACGCGATCCGCTTGCCGTCGCGTGTCGCGCTTCCCTCTCCATCGTACGCGGCGTTCTTCGTCAGGTTCACGGGGTCCGAACCGTTGCTCTCCATGGAGTAGATCTCGCCGTTGCCGTCCCGGTATGTCTCGAAGATGATCCGCCCCGGGACGAGAGAAACCGCCTTGGGGGCAACGACCTCGTCCTCTGCACATCCCAAAACGAACAGCGCAGCCAGAAAGACAGCACCAGACAATGCCCGCAATGAGCAGTTCGGAAACAGATCTCTCGTGCGCATGGCTTCCTCCGTGTCGTGGGTGAACCATCATTTCAATGTGAATTACATCATTCGCGGCCGCGAGATTGAAGTGCATCGCGTTGTCCACGGATCCCGCAATTTAGATCATCTCTTCCAGGCAGCACGACGATCCTGGTGCGGCGCCTTGCGCTCCCGCATTTCTATCGCATATCCTTCGATCGAAGTTCTTCGATAACAGTTGCATCTACCCAGTACATTCTGATGACTCCACTGCGCGAGCTCAGGATGATCGAATAGTTCGGGTGCAAAGAGCGCCGGAATCCGGCCAAAGGGTGTTTGACCGAAGAAAGGACCGCGAATCGTCCGAGCGTAGTTCTCATTTCCTGTTAGCCCGCCGGCAAAATGGTTGTTTCATTTTCTCTGATAGCGTCTCGCTTGAGGGATCGTTGCTCGCCATTCGTCGAACAAGCGACTTGTTCGGTTACTTTCGGGAGATCGTATAGCTCACAACAGTATAAAGATCATCGAGTTGCCTCTTCGCTGTGAGGTCGATGATAAAGGGATATAATTTACCGATTGGAGCGGCCTTATCGTAGGAAGACTTCAATGAATGATCGATCGAGAGATCGGAGATGCCATCGCCTGATCTTTGGGTGAAATAGAACCCACACTTCAAACATTGCTTCCACGCTGATATCCAAAATACCGTCTTCTTCTTCCGGGTCATCTTACACAACCATGCTCCACCGTCCTTATAGAATCGCCACTCGGGTGAGATCTCATAGGGAGGTTTCGAAAGTGTCTCAGTGAGTGTCTCGTAGAGAGAGAACCAACGCCCGAGTTCTTTCTTGAGGTTGTCGGTAGTCAGATCGAGATCCGGTGACGTGAGCAGCTTCTTTGGTTCCATTCTTTTACCTAACTCCTCGTCATGTGCTTCGTTGCGCGTAACGTTTCGGGCAAAACCGTGGAGCGGCCAGGATCTACTCTAGCAGGGTGTTGAAGATCGAATTTTTCACCACGAAGTCACAAAGACACCAAGAACAGACGATCGATTCTACTCTGAAATCAACA
>JALONE010000111.1 GCA_025455125.1 Bacteroidota bacterium | reverse complement strand
ACGCCGAGCATTTCTTGATCATAGCGATCGCATCAGAATGAAAGCTGCCATTCGAGCATCAAGCTGTTGATGTAGATCCGGTCCTCACTGGATGTGATCACCCCCCCGCCATCCAGATCGCGGTCTGCCGCGTTCGGCATGACACGGGAGAATCGGAGCTGCAGTTGCGACTGCGTTGAAAGCGCATAATAGAGGCGCGCGGAAATCTCATCGTCCATGCTGTTCACGCCGTCGTTGTCGACGTATTCGCCGACCTTCACGTACTGGAACTGGATGCGCAGTTTCGGGATCGCACGTGGGATGACGTAGAAGCGCGTGTACCAAATGCGACTTCCTTCGGCGACGAGCGTGTTGTGCGGATAATCTCCCCCGATCTCGCCGTCCACGTATCCGGACCGCGAACCCCAGAACCAGCTCGGATGCGGCGGGCTGAATTGCTCAATCGTCGATGTGGTTGCATCGTCCCCTTCGTATGCGGCATACCGCGTTTCCACCTTGATGGACCGGAACGGCCCCATCCCCCATCGGTAACTGATGCCCGCCATGTACCCGATGCCTCCCTTCTCGGGGAATCCCGGCGGTTGCTTGAATTGCTGATACGCCCCTTCTGCGAAATAGGTCAGATCCCGCAGACCGATCTCGCCGTTCGCACCCACACCGAGGACGTATGTGTCGTTGTACGTTCCGCGCGGCCGCTGGAGAATGCCGTAAGCCATCACGCTCTGATCCATAACGGTCGATCCAAGCCGGGCCGCATAGATCTGGTCAGAGCCGGGATCGGGATACAGACCGCTCGGACTGAGATTCTGACCTGTGATCGCACCGAACAGTGACAGCGTGAGCGGGTCATACAGAAAGTCGAGACGAAGACCGTCGAACTTGTTCAGCATGTAATACGACTCTCCCCACGAGAGCCCGTTCCCGATCGGGAACTGCTGACGCCCCAGCCGCATCCGAACGACATCGAAGATGAGGAAATCAGGCTCGGTGATCTCCGCGTACAGCTGACTGACGCCGAAGCGCATCGGGCCTGTCCCTGCGATATTCCGTACCGGTTGACCGGGATTGTCGATCAGAGAGATCAATTCGGCGGCAAAGATCGTGTTTTCTCCTGCCTTCGTCTTTGCCCGAATGCGTGCGAGGTAGCGCATATAACTCTCCTTCGCCCGGCTATCCACGGCTTCCTGGAATGAGTCGCTGTACCATCGAACGCGGAAGTCTCCTTCCATCGAGAACTGCGCCAATGCCATCGTCGGTCCGATCAACCATGCGATCAGGAGGAAGACAAGGCGGCGTGTTGTGACCGTATCGCGGTTCATGTGCATGCTCAATTTGGTGTGTAGACAAGTCCAGTGAGTTGTGCATTCCCGATATTCGGGGAAGAGAAGTACTGCAGAACGATACCTGTCGGGGTCATTCGGAAGACATGGTCAAAATTCCCCGTGCTGTTCGCGATCCAGAAATTGCTCCCATCCCACGCAAGCCCGGTCGCAAATCGATTGGATGTCGTTCCTCCCGGCGGCGTTGGCGTCGCGAATACGCCGCTCCACGTCGCGTTGGCGGGATTGTACGCAAACACACTGTCGAGAGAAGTGTCGTTGCAGTAAAGAGTGCCCGCAACGACCGCAATTCCGCGCGGTTCGGCTCCAGGCGTGTTGACAGAATCCAGCACCGCTCCGGTCGTCGGATTCAGTTTGTAGATCCTCGCGCTCCCGGTCCCACTCACTGCCAGCCAGATCGAGCCGGCATCCCAGACGATGCCGCGAAGCGTTCCTGCTGTCGGCGGTGCGGAGATCGCACTGAGCGCCGCAAGCGTTGCGGTCGTATCAAGCTTGTACAACCGCTTGTCCGTTCCCGATGCGCAGAGCCAGAGATTCGTGCCGTCGAATGCAACGCCCTGCGGGCTTCCGGAAGAAACGCTCGTTGTCGGCCACGATCTGATCAAGAGCGTATCCGCCGCGCGGATCTTGTGGATCACATATCCGCCGCTCTGTTGATCAGCGAGGTAGAGATGACCGGGGAGCGGCGGCACCGGTGTCACCGCGAAGGCCGTGTCCGCAACGAGCACGCGACCGTCGCCATTGGTCAGTGTGATGTTCCGTTTTGCGTATGCGGCATCGTTGGCAACGCTGATGTCGCAGCGCAATTGTCCGGGGGTCAGGAATTGTGTCGCGATCGTCGCAACGCCCGATCCGAAATCGACGGTGAGCGAAGGCCCGGGACGGAATCCTGAGCCGTACAGGTCGACCTGGACGCTGACGCCACGCATCGCCGAATTCGGGACGACCGCCGTGAGCGTCAAGGGAACGACGACGCGCGCATCCGTCGGTGTCCATGCGATCGGCCCCGGTTGGCCGAACGGAAGATCCAGCCGCTGTTCCTCCCGTCCGTTATAGGAAAGTTTGTGCAAATGATCTGCCGTGTTGCTGCTGTTCACCATCCAGAAATTCTTGCCGTCGAACGCGATCCCGACCGGGAAGATGTAGGAAGTCCCGCGAGGCGGGATCGGCGCCGCAAAGGCGGTATCGAACTGCGAACGCTCCGTTCGAAATTTGTACACACGGTTGTTGGTGACATCGGTGTAGTAAAGACCGACCTCTGCTCCGCGACCGTACGCGTCGCCGTTTGGACCGACATACGTCAGACCTCGCGGTTCCGGGGACGGAAGAACGAACTGAGCAAGGATGGAGCCGTCTGCAGGATTGAGCTTGTACAGCGTCGGAGGCGTTTGGTAGGTGGACGATCCGCTGTTCAGGCTCCACAAACTTGAACCATCCCATGCGATGTCTCGGGTCGTCCCCTGCCTGCTCGGAGGTGCATCGAACACATTGACGGCAACGAGCGAATCCCCCCCCGTATCCAGTTGGTAGATCCGATCAGAGTTCCCCGCCGCGGAGATCCACAGGTATGTGCCGTCGAACGCGATGCCCTGCAGGCTCTCGTCGTTCGTGATCGGCCGGGGATCCCAGCGACGCAGCTCGCGCATCTGCGCATCGAACTGGATGATCGAGACGGAAGTGCGGTCGAGGACGTAAAAGTATCCCCCCGCCGGTTGGTAGAGATTGCCGGGCCCTTCATCAAGCTCCAGCACATTGCAGGAGACGAGCATGATCGCGACGGACGCCGCGACGATGAGCCCAACTAGGGATAATCGATGGATGGGTTTCATAGGGTTCAGGAATTATGGACCGTTCTTGATGCCAAACAGATCTGGCGTGTGTTGATACATTCGAAGAGCGTTCGCACTGCCTTGCGATTTCGATTCCACAAGCCGCGCAATCGCCGTGATCTCCGCATCCGAGAAGCGCACTCTCGAGAGCACGCGCTGCGTCACCTTCGTGTTTGTGAAGCGCGTCTCGCATCCGGCGGGAAAAAGGACGTCCGCCATTCGTTCATTCGGATCCAGGATCTCTACGACGCCTCCTGCGGACGACCGCATCGCCTCAGCGAAACGGTCGGCGACATATCCGTAGTGTGTGCAACAAAGCCCGACGAGCGTTTTCGACGTCCTGCGTGATATCGTCCCTGCCGCTTCTGCCGCATACAGATCGATCATCGTCCTCGCGACGTCTCCGTCCGGATCGCTCTGGATCTCTCCGGCCAGGTCGGGACACGCCTGCGTCGTCATTTGGTCTTCGGCGATGCCCTCCTTTCGGAGACCGACGCGATGCGAGTCTTCACCGATAGTCGTCTCTGTTCCGAACAGAACGAGGATTGCGTCCTTCTCTTGTCGAAGGCGATCCGCCATGAATTTCACGCCGATGTCGACAATGCCGACGACCGGAATCTCGGTTGTCCGCGCGAACGCCGTATGCGGATACACAACCGAGAGCGTATTGCAGGCGATCAGAATGACGTCCGGATGGACCATCGCGGTCATCCCGCGCAAGGCCTCGGAGAACACCGCCGCCTTCTCGTCCATCGACGACATCGTGTTGTACCCTCGTGCGGCGTCGGGGAGCGCGTTGGCGAAGACCAGGTCGATCGAACGATGACACGAAGAACGCTGTGCGCGATGATCGATGCTCGCGCTCACCGAAAGTCCGCCAAGACCGGAATCGATCACGAGGACGGTGATGGAATCCTGTGCGCGCAAAGCTGCAAGTCGCTGATCCTGTTCATCCGGCGACATGGCCACCGCCACGCCAGAAACCAAGATAAACAGACCTGCGTACCAGCTCATGGCAACGAACCACTTCCTTCGTTTCATGAATCCCTATTTGAGAAGGAGCATCCGACGTATGTGACGCTCCGTGCCAACCGTCATCGTGTAGACGTAGACCCCGCTTGGCATTTCGGACGCATCCCAACGTACCACATGCCGTCCCGGCATCAGCTCTCCATCCACCAAAACTGCAACTTCACGACCAAGGAGATCAAATACGGAAACTCGCACAAATCCGAAATCCGCAATCCGAAATCCGAAATTGGTTGTTGGATTGAACGGATTCGGATAATTCTGCTCCAACTCGAACGCTTCCGGCAACGCAGCCACATCTTCTCCCACGCCAGTTACGACTGAGGGGGCACCTGGCGTGTACGGCGCAGTCACATAACTCATCGATCTTGTCCACTTCCCTGTCACGTCGGGGTTTCGCGTCACAGACTGACCGATCGCGCCCGCGATGCTGTCTCCGAGGAATGTGTACGGTGCAAGGAGCTTCTGGCCTTCGAGCGTCTCTTGAACTCCAGAACCCCAGAATACCTCACCGAAGACGACATTGGACCGAGGATCGAAGAAGATGATGTTGTCTCCGGACCCGATGTAGTTCGTTCGGGATGCAGAGGAAGAGAACCCGGAATCTGCTTGCCCCGGCTTCGCGGCATAATATTGCGCAGCAGCGGGGAGTTGTGTGCCGAATCCCGCTGGGCCGACGCCGCCAAAGACCACGGCGTATTGCCCGGGGTGCAGAACCGCAGTATCGGGGAAGGTGAACACCGGGAGCAGTCCCCGTTCAAGGATCTGATACCCTCCGAGCGATGCGGACACAGCACCAGTATTGACGATCTCGATGAATTCATCGCCACGCGGACTCCGTACGCCGTCGCCGTTCGCATCTCCCTCGAGCTCTGGCGTCCCCGCATTGTCCGCTGCGACATCGAACATGAACTCGTTGAGGACCAGCGTCTTCGGCGGAGCGACGCTACCAAA
>JALONE010000110.1 GCA_025455125.1 Bacteroidota bacterium | reverse complement strand
CGCCATCCGCGAGGGCTTGATCGTCGTCAAGCCCGACCGCACCGAATAAGTCCCTGCTTCTACGCGATATCGCGTAGAACAAAAAATACGCGGTTCCTCGGATTGTTTATCGTTGGTCGAAGTTGTACGATTGGCTGTATAATTTTGACCAAACACCTTTCCAACCCCAAGCCGATTCATGAATGCTGATTCAGGACAATCGAGTGCACTCCGTCACGACCCATTGACCGTCTTGCTGGTCGATGACATACAGGAGAACATCGACCTTCTGCAGGACATCCTGGAGGAACAGGGGTATCGCATCGTTTCCACGGTGAGTCCGCTCGAGGCGCTGAAGATCGCCCAGGGAACGAAGGTCCACATGATTGTCGCGGACGCAATGATGCCTAAGATGGACGGCCTGGAATTGTGCAAGCACATTCGCCGGCACGATGCATGCGCGACGACGCCGTTCATCATCTACACCGGCAACTATGTGGACCAGGAAGATGAGGATCTTGCGCGAAGCATCGGGGTCGATCGCTATGTGATGAAGTTCGCCGGAACGCAGCCGTTGGTCGACGCGATCAATGAATTGGCACGGTCGCGCTACGAACACGAAAGCGCCCCATCGGCGGGCACCGTCGCATCGATCGACGATCGCGACTTCCTCGAGCGCCATCATGGTCTCATGACGAAGAAGCTCGAAGAGAAGATGATCGAACTCGAGCTCTACGCGAAGACGCTGGAGCAGAAGAACAGGGAATTGATCATCTCGGAAAAGCGCTACCGCTCGCTGTTCGAAAACGCCAGTGTTGCCATCTTCGTCGCGGATTCGCGCCAGCGCCGCATCGTCGACGCGAACCGGCAAGCCCTTGCACTGCTCCGCTGCGCCCCGCACGAGTTTCCGGAGGTCCTGGACATTCCCTTCCGCAACGCGAACGGAGAACCCATCGATATCTTCGCGCTCCAGCGATCGGCCACACAAGAGGCGACGCTGATCACGCGGTCCGGGGAGCGCTTGGATGTCGATATGAGCGCCGGGCCGGTCGACCAGCCGAACGATACGCGCGTCATGCTGTTCGTTCGCGACATCACAGAATCAAAACGCATCCGCGACCATCTTCTGCAGACCGAAAAGATGGCGCTGATGGGGCGCCTCGCTGCGGGGATCGCGCATGAGATCCGTAATCCGCTCGCCGGGATCCAGCTCAATCTTCAATACCTGAGCATGAAGGTCCCCGTCGATTCCCCCGACCTCCAATCGATCGAAGCAGGGCTCGAAGGGACGCAGCGGATCCAGCAGGTGATCGACGACACCCTCGGCCTGGCCCGCGTCGCCCCCCCCACGCTGCAGGAAGTTTCGATCAACGAGGTCATTGAACGATCTCTCCGCTATCTTGCCGCACCGTTGCGTCAGAAGGGAGTCACCCTCGACGCTCAGTTTGGCAGTCATCTTCCTCCGGTGTGGATGGATGCGAAGCAGATCCAGCAAGTGCTCCTGAACCTCCTCCAGAACGCCATCGATGCATCCCCTGTTGAGGGAGTCGTCACGGTCACAACCCTTCTCTGTCCCGAATGCGCCGATCCCTCGGTTCAGGTCATTGTACGGGACCGCGGACCTGGCCTCGCCCCCGACATCGCCCAGCATCTGTTCGACGGGTTTCGGACGACCAAAGAAGGGGGAACCGGGTTGGGGCTCATGCTCTCGAAGTTCATCATCGACCGCCATCACGGGCAGATCTCGATCGCCAACGCACCGGATGGCGGCACGGTTGCGTCAATCGTGTTTCCGACCACTCAATCTGCAAGGACTACAACCAATGCCTAAAGGGAGAATCCTCATCGCCGACGACGAGCGTACGCTGACGACATCGCTCAAGAATGTCCTCACCGCGGCCGAATACGATGTCACGGTCACGTCGAGCAAGGCGGAGTTTCTCAACGCCCTGCCGGGAGTGAATCCGGATATGATCCTACTCGACGTCTACATCGGCAACGACAACGGGATCCAGATTCTGAAGCAGATCCGCACGGAAGGCTGGACGACGCCTGTGGTCATCATGACGGCGCACTCGGACGTGTCCGTTGCCGTTGCGGCGATGAAGGAAGGGGCGGCCGATTTCGTCGAGAAGCCATTCGACATGAACCATCTGCTCATCGTGATCGAGAAGAACCTCGAGTTTGCGCGGTTGGAATCGCGCGTGCGTCTCCTGCAGTCGGAACTCGAGGAACAGCGCTCCCGGAGCGGCATCATCGGCAAGAGCGCCACACTGCTCCGTGTGCTTGACGTGGCGGAACGGCTCGCACGGAGCGAGAACACGACGGTTCTGCTCGAAGGGGAAAGCGGCACCGGAAAGGAACTCGTCGCACGGTTCATCCACCAGCAAAGCGGCCGGTCGGACAAACCATTCATTGCATTCAACTGCGCCGCCATTCCGAAGGACCTGGCCGAAAGCGAGTTCTTCGGGTACGAACGGGGCGCGTTCACCGGCGCCATTGAGAAGATGAAGCAGGGGAAGTTTGAACTGGCGAACGGCGGCACGATCCTGCTCGACGAGGTCGGCGAACTGTCGCTCGACATGCAGGTGAAGCTGCTCCGCGTCCTGGAGGAGAAGAAGTTCTACCGTCTTGGAGGAACGCGCGAATTGTCGATCGATGTTCGCGTGATCGCCGCGACCAACCGGAGCCTGCAGAAAGAGACCGAGGCGGGCCGTTTCCGCGAGGATCTCTACTACCGGCTCAATGTCGCCTCCATCGGGATCCCGCCGCTGCGCGAGCGGAAGGAAGATATCGAGGCGTTGGCGTACGCGTTTGTGAAGGAATTCAGCGCGAAGTTCAACCGGCCAATGCCGCAACTGGCCCAGGATTCGGTCGATCTGCTGAAAGACATCCCTTGGAAAGGAAATGTTCGTGAGTTGCGGAATGCAATAGAACGGGTCGTCCTGCTCAGCGACTCTCCGGCGATTACCCCCGACTTGTTCGGCTTTCTGAAGGGGGGACCTTCCCGTGCAACGATCTCCATGCCGAACGGCGGCGGATTCGCGCTGCAGATCCCGTCGTCGGGTGTGAAGATGAATGACGTCTTGAAGGATCTCATTCTCAAGACGCTCGACCTGACGAACGGGAACCAGGTCCGCGCCGCGAAGGTGCTGGGAGTGACCCGCTCAAAGCTGCGCTACAAGATGGATCAATTGGGCATCAAACCCGAGCTCCGCTCATATCGCCTCGACGGAAAACCGAACGGAGCGGTCTGATCTCTCATGGCAACCGCATCGTTCAATCCCGTATTCCAGCAGATGTGGGACCAGTCGTTTGACGCGATACGCGTGACGGATGTCGAGGGGTCCGTCCGTATGGTCAACGATACCTACTGCCGTCTGGTCGGAAGATCGCGGGATGCGCTCCTCGGCCAGCCGTTCTGGATCGTGCATCCCGAGCGGGAGTGGCACGAACGTCAGCAACTGCACGCGGCCTCATTTGCACGGAATGTCGCACAGGGTTTCGTGGAGCGGGAAGCGACGTTCTGGGATGGCCGGCAGGTGTGGCTTGAGATCTCGAATACGGTCGTAGAAATCGAGCCAGGTGTCTCAGCTCTCTTGACCATTCTTCGTGATATCAGCAAGCGGAAGGCGGCGGAATTTCGGGGGGCCATGCAGAACGCCTGGCACGAGCAGTTGTTCGTGAACATGTCTCTGGCCATCGTGATGCTGGATGAACGCGAGTGCGTCCGTTCCGTGAATCCGATGTTCGTTGAGATGTTCGGATACTCGGAGGAGGAACTGCGCGGGCGGATCATTGACGAGTTCATCGTTCCGCCCGATCGACGCGAGGAGGCACTTGCTCTTTCCCAGCATACGTTAAGCGGCGGGATCGTCGAAAAGGAGACGGAACGACGACGTCGGGACGGTTCGCTGGTGCGCGTACGCGCCCTCGGCATTCCGATCCGCGTGGACGGGAGACTCGTCGGCATCTACGGCGTGTACGAGGATATTACACGACGGAAAACGGCGGAAGAGGCGCTCCGGTCGTCCGAGATCCGCTACCGGTCCTTGATCGAACGGATGCAAGACGGCGTCTATCGAAGCACGGCCGAAGGTCGGTTCCTTGAAGTGAATCCGTCGATGGTACGTATGTTTGGATTCGCAAGCCGCGACGAGATGCTGGCGATCGATATCCCCAAGACGCTATATTATGAACCGGGCGATCGGGGCAGTGCGGCACCGGACGTCACCGGCGTGCAGACGGATACCTTTCGCATGCGCAGGAAGGACGGGAGCGAGATCTGGGTTGAGGATCACGGCTCCTATGTTCGCGACGAGAGCGGCCGCATTCTATTTCATGAGGGGATCCTTCGGGATGTCACGCAGCGGAAGCGATATGAGGATGCCCTCCGCCAGAGCGAAGAGCGGTTCCGAGCGCTCGTGCAGAACGCGCAAGACGTGATCACCATCCACAACACGCGCGGGATCATCGTGTACACGACCGATTCATCGTTGTCCGTTCTCGGCTATCAGCCGGACGCGCTCGTTGGCAGATCGGCGTTTGAGTTTATCCATCCCGACGACCTCCAGGTGATCGCGACGGAATTCCGGAGATTGGAGCACGAACAGAACAGCGGCCTGCCCTCCCAGTATCGCTTCCGCCACGCCAACGGTTCGTGGATCATCTTGGAGTCGCTGGGGCGGAATCTGCTGTCGCATCCGGGGATCCAGGGGCTGGTCGTCACCTCCCGTGATGTCACACAGCGGAAACTTGCGGAGGAAGCGATCCGCGAGAGCGAGTCCCGGTTCCGTGCGGTGGTCGAACAATCGGGGGACGGCATCTATCTGATCGACGTGTTGACGCTCGGCGTTGTCCACTGCAATGCCGCGTTCTGCCAGATGCTCGGCTACACGATGAATGAGGCACTCCAGTTGTCCGCCTTCAATATTATCGCGGACGATCTCAGCGAGATCAATCGCCGTATTTCGTCGACGTTGACCGAAAGCCATCCGTCCGTGGACGAGCATCTCTATCGTACGAAGGGGGGCTCGACGATCGACGTGCTCGCGAGCAAATCGGTCATCTCCTACGGGGGGAAACGGGTCATCTGCGCCATCGTGCGGGATATCACCGAACGGAAGAAGCTGGAACGCGACCGCGAGGTTCTCATCAAGGAACTCCAAACCGCACTCTCCAAC
>JALONE010000109.1 GCA_025455125.1 Bacteroidota bacterium | reverse complement strand
GCCGTTGTGTCCTTGCCGGTCTTGATCTCGACCACCGGGAGGTCGACGCGTTCCCCGCGGAACAGATAGTCCATAACGATGACCACGGAGTCCCGCGATACGCGGATCTTCGCCGATTCTGTTTCCACCATCGTGCGGATCCGTTCATGATGCGTGTTGACGAATGCCAGGAATCCCTCGATGGCCGCAAGCTGGGCCAGCGTTCGTCGTTTCAGCTCGTCGTTCATTTTCCTTCCGTTCCGCCCCTCCACAATGAACGAGAACCGGTTCAGGATCGCGAAGCTCTGACGCCCGTCATTGATGCTCGTGGTGCTTGGCCGCACGGTGTCGTCCGGCGCATTCATCTTGAGATAATTCGCAAACGTGTATCCCCGCCCGACAAGATGACCCTCGAGAAACGGATACAACTCTGCATGGGCGAACGACCGAATGGCCGACGATGTGTTCAGGTTCGTCGGCGCCCCAAGTTGTTCATCGACCGCCCGCACGTATCCGACATCGCGGAATTCCTTGCGGTATGCGGAGTACTCGTGAACATCAAGCGTCGCCTCAGGCTGGAACTCCTCATACAACCGATGCAGGGCCTGCACCTCCGGCTGAGTCTGGAGAAGATGGTTCCGATTCAAATCCTCTCCATTTCCATTCGTACGCTTCCCTGCTTCATTCCCGTCCGGATTCACGGAGGGGACGATGACAAGATCAAGGTTGGTCAAGAGGTTTTCTTCCGCACCCGATGCGATTTTCGCGAGCAATGCGAGGGCCGCCTCTTTGCCGGATGGTTCGTTCCCATGCTGCTGACAGAAGAGCAGCACCTTCGTCTTCAGCCCCGCGTTGTTCGGACGGACACGGATCATCGGGATCGTTCGTCCTTGCGACGTCATTCCGATGGAGCGCACGGCGAATCGCGTGGTGTCTTCCGCCAGGCGAGCAAGGAAGCGCAGCATCTCGTCGTGCGATGTCACTGCGGCGTAATTGCTCTGCTCGATCGGCGCAGTCTGGGCAGCGCACCCGACCGTCAGCAGAACGAGAACAGGAACGACAAGCATCCACCGGCAATTCATGCGTTGGTCCTTTTAGCGACGAGGGGAGGTGGCGACATACTGGACGATGCCAAGCCCGATGTCGGCGGTGATCGCGAGATCCGCTTCGGTGATGAACTCCTGATGCGAGTGCGCATTCTTGAATCCGACACCGAGATTCAGCATTGGGATGCCGCTCGCGTTCAGAACATTGGCATCGCTTCCCCCCGCATAGCACAGTCCAGCTGGCGTGAGGCCGACGGAGGAAATGGCATGCGATGCGGCTGCGATCATCGGATTATCCTCGGTGAACCGGTAGCCGCCATATTTCTTTGTGAAGCTGATCTCCACGCTCCCCCCCGCCTCCGCCGCGGCCGATTCAAAGGCGCTTCGGACGTAGTCAACCTGCGCCTGAAGCTTCTGCGCATCTGCGTTTCTCGTTTCCCCCGTCACCTCGACCGTGTCGGGGACGACATTGATCGACGTCCCGCCGTGGATGGTGCCGATGTTCATCATTCCCGTCTCATCCCACCGGCCGAGCTTCAATCCGCAGATCGCCTTGCTCGCGATCGCAATGGCATGGATCCCCTTCTCCGGCGAAACCGCGGCGTGAGCCGCCCGGCCATGGACGATCGCTTTGAAGGAGACCGCACCGGGGGCTTCGATGATGAAGTGACCCGGAGATGCCTGCGAGTCGAAGATGAAACCGTATTCTGCCTGCACGTCCGAGCGCTTCACGAATTTCGCGCCGTGCATCCCCGCTTCCTCACACACGGTGAAGAGGATCTCGATCGGACCATGTGGCAGTGCGCGCTCTTTCAGGATGTGCAGAATTTCCAGAACGACGGCAACACCCGCACGATCGTCACCGCCGAGGATCGTCTTCCCATCCGTCTTGATCGTCCCGTTCTCACGCACATGCTTCAGCCCCCCCGTTGATTCAACGGTGTCCATGTGCGCACAGAGAAGGATGGTCGGAGCCGCGACCCTTCCGTCGAGCCGAGCATGAACATTTCCCGCATTCCCGCCGAAGGTCGGACCGGCATCATCCATTCGAGCTGTCAAGCCGAGATCCTGAAGGCGGGTCATCAGATGACGCGCAACGTCCAACTCCTTCCCATGAACGCCATCGATCAGACCGAGTTCGAGAAAGCTGTTCACGATCCTCGACCGGTCCACTAAGGACGAATGACCATGCTCATTCATATGTATCGCCATCCCTTCTCCGCCGTTGCCGACGACCTGTCGCTTACTTGATCAGAACCATCTTGATACTGGACGACTGCTCTCCCGCAGCCATCCGGCAGAGATACACGCCGCTGGGGACATTCGCCGCATTCCACGTTACCGAATGCCACCCCGCAGGCTTCACACCATCGACCAACACCGCCACCTCCCGCCCAAGCAAATCGTAGACCTTCACACTGACTACTGACGACTGACTACCGATGACTGGTATGTGATAACTGACCACTGTTATTGGATTAAACGGATTTGGATAATTCTGCAGCAACTCGCATTCACGCGGAACTATGTCATCGCGCTCATCTGACACGTCGGTCATCGATGTCAGGTATTGTCCTGCCGCAACCGCCATCTTCTGATATTCGTGTCCGACATCCGGAACGTCGCGAAGCTGCCATCGCAACGATGGATTGACCGACGCCCCTTTTTGGTAGAAGAACCCAGCCCGTTCAAATCGATTCATTCCCTGAAGATCGGAAAGGGAATCGGTGTTGAGGTTGGAGTCCCGGATGGTGTCGGCAGTTCCCCGCATGATCACCAAATTCTGGTTTGTGTATTCCATAAGGTGCTGGGTCGTGAACCAGAGGAACGGATGCGCGACGCCCCATGGAAAGATCGTCGCCGTATCGGGAGCGGTGTACCATCCCGGATTGGCGGCGATGGCCGTTTTCCTCAGCGAGTCGGAAATGAACAGAACCATTCGGTGGACGAACTGCCCTCCTGCCGAGTGTCCCCAGATCGTGTATGTTGAATCAAGCAAACCGAAGCCGCGGGCCATCGTACGCTGAATGTCCCGCACGATCGTGAACGTCCATCGCTCCGGAACATTCAACGATCCGGTCCCGTCGCCCCCGGTGAACACATTCCCCTGACTGTATGCATCCCCCGACCAATCGTCGGCGCTGAATTCGGGTGCGAGCACGATGGTGTTGTTTGCGGCGGCATACGACGTCCACGCCAGGCCGTAGCTGTTGGCATTCCGGTCAACGCCGTGCATCGAAAGAAGAAGTTTCGATGCGGAAGAGAACGTGGACGGAAGATACAGATGGACGGGAACGGGTTTGCTCGCGTAGATGGGAATTCGGAAGAGATACTTCTGCATCGAGCCTTTGCTGAACACTTGGAGTTCAACAGAGTCACGCTCGGCATCGACGGCCGCGAGCACCTTGTAATACGTGTACTTGAGGTCGTACTTGATAAGCCGCAACTGGACCGAGTCACCGGTGGCTCGGACGGTATCTCCGACGTTGGCCGAGGCGCCCGTCGATTCATCGACCGTCCTGCACACCACGCTCCATTGGACGGACCGGCCTTGATACGCCGCGGTCGCCTTCGCATACTTGATGCTGACCGGTTGGAATATCGGCACCCGCTCAATGATCTGCGCCGTCAGTGTTCCGCTCACGACGAGCGCAAGTGCAAGGAAACCCGCAACAGATGATTTGATCACAGGCGGACACCCACAGAGAAAACATGGATGGCCGAGAAGACGCCGAATTCCGCGTATGCATAGTCGAATGTGAACGCGCTCGCTCCGGTTCCCAGCCTCACGCCGCCGCCGGCCGTGAGCCCTTCCTGGTCCCTGTTGAACAGGTATCCAGCCCGCAAGAAAATCGTCTGCGAGAAGCCGTATTCTCCGCCAATGCTGTAGTGTTCCTTGCTGTCGAGATGGTGGATCGCATCGATCCCTGCGATGAACGTGGAACGACCGGATTCGAGCACGCCGCCGGGGCCGACCAAGGGCATCGAGACCGACGCGCGATAACTGCCCGGCAACGCATACGACTGCGTGGAAAGACTCGCTTCGACCACGGGATTGATCTCGCTCGCGGCATCCAGATCGACCGGCTTGATCAGATCGGTCCCGCTCATCTGAAGCGTCGGGCCGAAATTCTGGAATGCGAGTCCCAACTTCATCCCGTGGAATCCTGTTCGCAGCAAGACGCCGACATCGAATGCCACGGACTGCGCGCTCGTGTTGGCGATCCGTTGGGAGACGTACTTGACAGCGACTCCCGCGCTCACCTTCTCCATGATATCCCGCGCGTAGGTCACGCCGACGGCGATATCGGCCGCCTCATAGAATGTACCCGTCCCCTTCGGCGCGTCGATCGTTGTCACTTCAATGTCGCCCGAACTCAGCTGACTGACGAACAGGCCGAACGTGCCCGCATCGCCCGTCGGCAACACCAAACCGAAATAGTTGTACGTGATCCCGGCGATCCATTCCATGCGCGTCAGGCCGAGTTCAAATCGCTCGAACGATGCGCTCCCCGCCGGATTCCAATACAGCGCCGAAATGTCGTCCGCCATCGAGGTGAACGTACTCCCCATGGCGATCGCCTTCGCTCCAACAGGGATCTTCAGGAACTGCGCGGCCGCCGTCCCCGTCTTGGTGAATTCCTGACCAGCCAGTTCGCCGACCGTCAACGACGCCAGCAGAAACGCGCTGAGAATGATCTTCGTGAGGTTCATCTTCATTCTCCCGTCACTTGATGATCGAGAATTTGCCGACGGACGTTTCGCCCGTTGGCGTCTTGACCACGTAGATGAACAATCCATACGCCACCTCGACGCCCGACTGGTTCGTCAAGTTCCAATCCTCATCCCCTGTCCCGTTGGTATGCATCAAGCTCTTGACAAGCTCCCCACGCACCGTGTAGATATCGATGGTGCATTCCGGAGGCAGATACATGAATCGGAGCCGTCGGCTGTTCGCAACCTGCTCCCAAGCGGCATTCACGATGAACGGATTAGGGACGACCCGAATGCCCGAGAGGCTCTCCGAAACAGTTTCGCGGTCCCGGAGCACGGTCGGCAGCGTGAATGTGACCCGCAGCGTATCGTACGAGGTCAGCTGACAATACGTCTGGATCGCAAAGCTCTCTCCTGTCAGCGGCAGACGACCGGTGACACCAGTGGGGACGTTCAGGGCGATGGT
>JALONE010000108.1 GCA_025455125.1 Bacteroidota bacterium | reverse complement strand
ATTATCCCGGACAGAGTCCCGGATAAATCCCCGGATAAGTCCCCGGATAAAAAAACCGGTTCCCTGACAGACCGTGCCAGCCGCCAGAGAACCGGTTATAACATGCTGCAAAGACCGCGGACCGTTTTCCCGGTCAGTCCATGATCTTCCGCAGGAACGCAGGTTTCTCGGTGTCGCTCTTCTCGATGCGTTCCTTCTGCTCCGCTGCTTCGCGCAACGAATTGATCTGGAGGTCGACACCGCGTCGCATGAACGTCGGCACCTCGTACTTCTGCAACTCCGATGGTCCCGAGGGCACGTGATCCACCAACTTGGCCATCGGACGCGCAGGACGAGCCGACTGCACCGCCCTCTTGTTAAAGCCGGTCGCGATGACGGTCACCATGAGATCCTCGCTCAAGTTCTCATCGACGACGACGCCAATGATAACGTTCGCTTCCTCGCCCGCCGCGTCGTGAACGACTTTCGCGACCTCTTCCATCTCTACGAGACTGAAGCTCTTCCCGCCGGTGATGTTGATGAGTAATCCTTGTGCGCCGGCGATCGATACGCCATCCAGCAGCGGGCTTGAGATCGCAAGCTGGGCCGCTTCGACCGAGCGGTTCTCGCCGCGGGCGATGCCGGTCCCCATGAGCGCGTCGCCCATCTCCTTCATGATCGTCCGCACGTCGGCGAAGTCGACGTTGATGAAGCCCGGAACCGTGATCACCTCAGAGATGCCGCGGGCGGCATTGTACAGGACCTGGTTCGCGTGCTCGAACGCATCAATGATCGGGGTGCGACGATCGATGACGTCGAGCAGCTTCTGGTTCGGAATGACAATGAGCGTGTCGCAGTTCTTCTTCAGTTCTTCGATGCCCGTTTCAGCCTGCGCGATGCGCTTCTTTCCCTCGCTGCTGAACGGCTTCGTCACGATGCCGACAACAAGGGCTCCGATGCTCTTCGCGATGTTCGCCACCATCGGAGCACCGCCGGTTCCCGTTCCGCCCCCCATCCCGGCCGTGATGAACACCATGTCGCATCCAGAGAGCGCCTGCGCGATCTCCTCCCGGTCTTCTTCCACAGCACGCAATCCAACGGAAGGATCTGCGCCGGCGCCGAGACCGCGGGTCAGGTTCTTTCCGATCTGGATCTTGTGCGTCGCTCGATTCCGTTCGAGCGCTTGCATATCCGTATTCACTGCGACGAAATCGACGCCGGTGAGCCCTTTGTCGATCATCCCATTCAGGGCGTTTCCGCCGCCGCCACCGACACCGACAACGCGGATCTTCGCTCCGCGTCCAGCCAGGGGGTCGAGTTCAATTGGCACGGTAATTCTCCTTTGGACGGTTAAGTATCGGGAAAAATGTGAAGTGATGCTAGTAATGAGTATTCAGTAACTAGTAGCAAGATTGATAGAGGCTTGACTTTGTCATCCGAACTTCTATCCGCCAACCCTCTCTCGAAAGAGACTTCGCTGAAGACCGATCAACATTCATACGCTGAACGAATCGAGATTCCAAGGAATCGTGCGAACTCCTTCGGCGAATGGCATCCTGCTCCTTCAGCGATATTGAGAACGATCGAATCTGCTGCTCGAATGAACTGCGAAGAAAGAACGAACATTTCATGCTTGAGAAAAGCTCGTGTCAGCTTTCGTACAGCAACCGAATACTGCAATGCTCGTCGATAGACGTCAAGCTTTCTGAAGTCGTGCATCGTTTCCCCCTTGAAAAGAATTACGATCTTCTACGGTCTTGCTCTTTCACACTACCCTACTAACTACTTGCTACTCGCTACTGGCTCCCTACTCTTCTACAACTGATCGAACCATTCCTTCATGCGGTGGAAGATGCTCTTGCTCTTTCCATCCTTCAAGGCTTGCGGAAGATTGGCTCGATCGCGATGTTTCAATTCATGCATCACCAATCCAACGCCGGTCGCGTAGATGGGATTCTCGATCTCACGAACGAGACCGGAACTGAACCCCCCGGGAACGCCGATCTTCACCGGCATCCCGAGCACTTTGCCCGCAAGTTCCTTCGTCCCCTTGATGAGCGATCCGCCTCCGGTGAGCACGACGCCCGCGTGCAGATGGCGTGAATACCCGGAACGCTTGATCTCCATGCCGGCAAATTCAAGAATCTCCTCCATCCGCGGCTGGATGACGCGGCACAGGAGCATCTTGTCGATCTCGTTGGCTTCACGACCACCGATGCTCGGCAAGACGATCGGGCTGTTGTCGGTCACGGCTGGCTCGTAGGCAAAGCCGTGTTCGATCTTCAGCCGTTCCGCGTGGTCGGTCAGAATGCCGAACCCCTTTCGAATGTCGTCGGTCACCTTCTTGCCGGCGATGCCGATGACCGCCGTGTGCCGGATCGTGCGTTCTTCGAAGACCGCCAGATCCGTCGTTCCTCCGCCGATGTCGAGCAGGGCGACACCGATCTCCTTCTCTTCGTCTTCCAACACGGCGTAGCTTGACGCCAGCGGTTCCAGGACCATGTCGTTCACGTGGAGATGCGCCCGCTGAACGCATCGATAAATGTTCTGCGCGGCGGTCACGAGGCCGGTGATGATGTGCACGTTCGCCTCCACGCGTACACCGGACATGCCGACAGGATCGTAGATGCCGTCTGATCCATCCACAATGAACTGCTGCGGGATCACGTGGATGATCTTCCGGTCGGGGGGCAACGCGACGCGCTTTGTATCCTCGATGAGCCGGTCGACGTCTTCCTGCGTGACCTCGTTGTCCGGCCGGTTGATCGTGACCACTCCGCGGCTTTGAAAGCTCTGGATGTGATCGCCGGCGATACCGACCGTGACGGCGGTGATCTTCACACCCGACTGGGCCTCCGCATCCGCCACGGCGGATTCGATCGATTTCACCGTCTTTTCGATGTTCGTCACCACGCCGCGAGTCAGCCCTTCCGACGTGCTCTTCCCGATCCCGAGGATCTTCATCTTGCCGGGATGATTCACATCCGGCGAGGCAACGATCGCACAGACCTTCGTTGTTCCGATATCAAGACCGACAGCAATATCCTGTTCCATAACGCTCCTTCACACAACGGACTACATGTTCTTCGTGATGTCGTCGCTCCATCGGGCAACGACCTGACTCTCAAACCGGAGGTCGACATACTCCAGCGACTGCACGCCGCGATCTCGAACCACCGCACGCCAGAAGGATTCAAGCCGGACCAGCTTCGGCGCCACGCCCCCCTGTCCGAACAGGATCGGAACGCCGCGCTCCGCCGCATACATGACGACATCCCCGTTCCCGCGGAGATGGACCTCTGAGATGTTGTGATACAATTCCTTGTTCAGGATACGCAATGCCACCAGAACGCGGAGCGCTTCGGCAACGTCGCTCCCATTGACCCGAGAACCGAGCGGCAGCGTGACCGAGCCCGGAACTCCGCTGATGACCGGGAGATCGAGGAGATGCCGGGCGATCGTCCGCGGAAGCACGACCCCCTCCTCGTCGAGGTACAGCGGCTCGCCGCGATTCACGATCGCAATGGGGATGCGCTCACGCACCGTGATCCGGAGCGTGCTCGGAAGATCGCGCTCCACAACGGCATCCCTGACGTAATGGTGACTCATCACATTCTGTTCGATCGCGGTCAGGTCCGCCGTGTACAGCAACGCATTCTGGGGCACGTGTGCCAATTGCAGGACCTCGTTGGTCTGGACCAGTCGATTTCCCCGCACGTCGACGCGGCGAACCTTCAGGCTCGTCTTCCAGGCATTCGCACCCGCGATGAGCGCGACGACCGCCGCCACCAGCAGAAACAGGCCGATACGATTTGGACGCGGCTCGCTCATGATACGCGCGCGACCTCTTCCGGTGTGAATCCCATAAGCTTCACTTCCAACTCCAATTTGATCCCTGACCGTTCAAACACCGTTTGTTGGACGAGCGCGATGAGTCCTAACACGTCCGAGGCCTTCGCCGCTCCGAGATTCACCATGAAGTTGGCATGCTTCTCGGAGACCTGAATGTTTCCGATCCGCTTGCCTTTCAATCCCGCTTCTTCGATCAGCTTCGCCGCATGCATGCCGGCCGGATTCTTGAACATGCTTCCCAGATTCGGCAGCTCCAGGGGCTGCGTCTGGTTGCGCTTCATGATCAGTTCCTTCCGTCGCCGCCCAAGCGCTTCTGCGTCGCCCCCCGACAAACGAAATCCTGCCGACAGAACAACGTCATGCATGACGCCGGACTTTCGATACGCAAAACCCGCGTTCCTTTTTTCGATCCGGACACTCTGGCTCTCTCTCAGAAGCTCGACATAGACCAGATGATCCGACGTCTCACCACCGTGCGCCCCTGCATTCATGACCACGGCGCCTCCGACGGTGCCCGGAATCCCGGCGAGCATTTCGACTCCCGCAAGACCGTGCTGAACGCAGAAGTCGACGAACTTTGTCAGACGAACACCGGCCTCAGCAACGACAAGATCCTGTTCCATCCGCACTTCATTCAGGCAGGTCTCGAGGTTGATGACCGCACCGCGGATTCCCGCATCGCTGACGAGCAGATTGCTCCCCCGTCCCACGACCATGAACGGCACCTTCTGTTCATGGAGATAGCGGATGAGGACGGCGAGATCGTTCCGATCCGCCGGTTCGCAATAGAACTCCGCCGGTCCTCCGACCCGCATCCATGTATGACGGTCCATCGGCTCGCTGGCACGCAGCTCGCCATGATAGATCGCTCGAAGGTCGGGGAAGGAGAGCATGGTGATCAAGTCAGAAGTCAAAACTCATATGTCAAAAGTGAAATGACTACCTACCACTCCTCACGAATTCTTCTCCGTACTTCCAGATGTCGCCGGCTCCCATGGTGATGACGATGTCGCCTGATCTTGTGAGGGAGCGGAGAACTTCGGGAACGCGCTTTTTATCCTGCACGTAATGAACTTCCTTGTGTCCATACTGCTTCGCCGCGTTGACGATGAGTTCGCCCGTGATCCCCTGGATCGGCTCTTCGCGGGCCGGATAGATGTCGGTCACGATCAGCACGTCCGAAAGGAGGAACGATTTGCCGAACTCCTCATAAAAATCCCGCGTGCGCGAGTAGAGGTGCGGCTGGAAGACTCAGACGACGCGACGCCTCCATCCGGACTTTACCCCCGATAGCGTTGCGCGGCATTCCGTCGGGTGGTGGGCATAATCGTCGTACACCGTGATGCCGTCCACTTCCCCCTTCTTCTCCCAGCGACGATA